>JANOHH010000688.1:0-3326 GCA_031406395.1 Verrucomicrobiota bacterium
GGGTGAGGGGCGAGGTAGGGGCGTCGCGCTGCGACGACCAGCGCCGCGTGCCAACGGCGCAACGCCTTGACTGGAGACTGCCGCCCCCGCCGAAAGAGTTCCGGCCCTGCACGGGCCGGGGTCGCAGCGCGACAACCCTACCTTCGACCGTCGTGTCACTTGTAAATCAAATACCGCTCCCGGCGTTGCTCAAAATCCACCCGATCCATCCGCCAGGTGGCGTGGATTTCTTCGAGCGATTGGTCGGCCTTGATTGCCGCGAGGGTGGCGCCGTGCAACAGTAGGTTCTTCAGCTTGTCCGGATTGAATTCCTTGGGATACAGCCGATACAGCGTCCGGGCGATTTGCAGGCCTACGTCCACCACGTTGCAGCGCTCACGGTCATTGAGCATGAGGTAAACACCGCCGCACGGCTGGCCTTTATGCACGCTGGCCGTGGGCGTGAAACGAATCGGCACGAAGCCCACGCCCGGCAGTCCGGCGCGATTGAGTTCGTCGGCCAGCTTCACGTCTTCGATGTACGGCGCGCCCACGAGTTCAAACGGCGTATCCGTTCCGCGTCCCACCGACAAGGCACTTTCCAGCAGGCCAATGCCCGGATACAGGATAGCCTGCTTTAGGTTGCGCATGTTGGGCGAGGGATTCGTCCACGGCAGTCCGGTTTGGTCCAACCACGCGTCGCGTTGCCAATTTTCGAGCTCGATCACGATGAGGTCAGCCTTCGTCTTACGCTCGGCGTTGAACATCCGGGCCAGTTCGCCGATCGTCATGCCGTAACGCAGCGGGATGGGATGAAACCCGACGAAGCTGGTTTTTTCCGTCAACACCGGCCCGTCAATCGTCAGGCCGTTAATCGGATTCACCCGGTCGAGCACGATGAAGGGAATGCCTGCTTCCGCCGCTGCTTCCAGGCACAGGCCCATCGTCGAAGTGTAAGTGTAGAACCGGCAGCCCACGTCCTGGATATCGAACACAAGCGCGTCGAGCCCCTTCAACTGCTCGGCGGTCGGCTTGCGGCGGTCCCCGTAGAGGCTGTAAACCGGGAGACCGGTCTTCGCATCCATGCTGTCGCCCACGTTTTCGTCCAGCGCGCCGCGAATGCCATGTTCCGGACTGAACAGCACCACGAGCGTCACGCCCGGCGCGGCCTTGAGCAGATCAATGGTCGCGTTGCGTTCGCGATCTTGACCGGTGTGATTCGTGACCAGCCCAATGCGTTTGCCTTTGAGTGGCGCAAAAATGTTCTTCACCAACACGTCAATCCCGTTGAGCGTGCGGACATCGTTTGTGGTGGGACGCGTCACTCCGTGCGCGCCGTCGTTTGGTTTCAGGCCGACGGCGGGCAGCGGACTGCCCGCCCTACCGGCTGCATCTGGTGCTTTTGGCGCAAGCGCCCCCGGGACGTACGCAAAATTGAAATCCGCCACCGCTTCGGCGGCGAGCGTGCCCAGTCGGCCGCGCAGTGCGCCCACGCCGCCCTTCTCGGTCGGATGATTGCGGTTCGCGAGAAAAATCACGAACGTCTTGGAGAAGGGGTCTATCCAGATCGAGGTGCCCGTCCAACCGGTGTGACCATACGAGCCAAGCGGGAAAACCTTGCCGCGTGGTCCGCTAAAGCCCGTGTCAATATCCCAGCCCAAGCCCCGTCGGCCCGCGAGGGTCTCCGGGGTCTGCACGCTCGTCATCAGTTTCACGGTCTCCGGCTTGAAGATGCGCACGCCGTCGAGTTCGCCTCCGTTGACCAGCATCCGCGCGAAACGCGCCAGGTCGTTCGCCGTGAGAAACAATCCGGCGTGACCCGCCACGCCGCCCATGCGGCGCGCCCGGGGATCGTGGACGACCCCGCGTACCGGTTGGCCGGCCTCAACTTCGGTCGGCGCGATCCGAGGCAATTTTTCCGGTGGCGGATTGAACCCGGTATCCTTCATGCCGAGCGGACCGTAGAGTTCGCGTTGCAGAAATACATCCAGCGGTAGCCCGCTGACGCGCCGGACAATTTCACCCAGCAAAATTGGACCGGTATCGCTGTAAACCAGCTTTTCGCCGGGCTTGTTCGCGAGCTTTTCAGCGCAGGCGAGGCGGATGGCCGCGTCGGAGCCCGACCAGTCCGGCTTCAGGCTGACGTCGGGCCGCAAGCCGGAGGTGTGGGTGATCAACTGGCGAACGGTGACCTCCTCCTTCCCGCCGCCGGTGAACTCCGGAATGTAGGTTTGCACGCGCTCCTCCAGCTTCACCTGCCCGCGCTCGACCAGCAGCAGGATGGCGGGGGCGCAGGCAATGACCTTGGTTAGCGAGGCTGCGTCGAAGATTGTGTCTTCGGTCATCATTTCCTCAGCGGGCACCAGCGCGCGTTTGCCGAACGCCTTGTGATAGCTTGCGCCCTGGTGTTCGACCCACAGCACGCCACCGGGACATTGTTTTTCGGCAATGGCCTCGTCGATGGCCGCGTCCATCTCGGCCAATTTCTCCGCGTGGAGCGATGGCGTATTGGATTGACCGATTGAATTTCCCGCGAGCGCGAGCAAGCACCAACTGGCGGCCAAAGATCGCGCGGCGCGGCAAAAAGCGAATGGAGCAGACTTCATGTTTCGGCCCGGAGAATTAGTCGAGTGCAGGAACATTTGCAATAGCCGGACGCGGCACGGTGCTGCCCGAAACGGCAAACGGTTCCATTCAAGCGTAACGCGAGTCTCCGCGAGTGACCCGTGATGAGCGCCGAGACGCCGGTCAAACCGGCTTCACCCGCGCCGCCGCAGGTCGTGTAGCCCCAGTTCACAATAGTTCCATCGGGTTCAATGCTGCGCTCACGTGAAAGCGTGCGGCGGCGAGATTGCTAAGTCCGCCCGGCATAGGCGACTACGGTCACCCATGCCCACGAGACACACGTGCCGTCCGCTTTTGCAACCAAACTGTGCCGCGCCCCAACACTTCGAGCGGCTGCCCAATTCGACCATCGTGCTGTCTCACGAAAGGGCCAAATCGTGACGACAGCCGCTGCGATGCCGAAAATATTGATCAACTCCGAAGTCCAGGGGGTCGCTCCGTTCCAATAGACAACCGTTCCGTCCGCACCCAAAGTCTTAGCGTACAAATCGCGACCCGAAACCGCGACGTCGTTCGTCAGATTCAGCGGCGGCGCCCAGACGTTGGCGTCCTCGCCAGGCCAGGTGGCGATGTTGAAAGCGAAGGAGGGCAGACGGTGCGACCATACGAGAATCACCATGAGTGCAATTCTCCCGGCTGGCCGAGCAGCTTTCAACATCGCCACCTGGCCTGGCGAGGACGCCAACGTCTGGGCGCCGCCGCTGAATCTGACGAACGACGTC
>JANOHH010000692.1:0-5893 GCA_031406395.1 Verrucomicrobiota bacterium
CTCCCAATGAGTTTAATTTTGCCTTCCCTGTCGGGCTGCCTGGCCCTCCGAAAACCTGCACCCCCTGCGATCGTAACCATTCGATGAAAGTTGAACCTAAGGCTCGTTCACCTAGCAGTGCGCGGTTCAACGCTACGAATAGTTCCACGTCCTCCCAATCCTTTTGCAACGCCGCCAGCGTTTCGTCATTCCACCCGGTCGCCGGCAACGCTTCCCAGGTTGCGGCGAGGCCCAGATCTGCGATCGCCACGCGAACCATCTGGTTCACCAGGGTCGGATCGTCCTTGTGCAGATGCGTAAGCTGCGTCAGCGCGTGCAAATCAGCCTGGGCCCGATCTAATTCTTTGGAACGCAGGGCCACGATCGCATCGCCCATCAGCCATTGAGCCGCCGCGCGCTGCTGCACAAGTGGGTACTTCGGCCAAGTGACGAAGTTGCTCGGATCGAGCAGAAAGTACCGCGGCGGTGTTTGCAAGGAGGCGCGAATCTCCGCCAGTGCCCCCTGCGCCGAGTCGTTGTCCCTCTCAAATTCCGCCCAGGTAAGCGCATTCGATCCCGTATAATGCTTTGCCAGTTGCGGTTGTGTTGCCGTCCAGCAAGGTTGTGCGCGACCAGGACCGACATAGGACATGAGGCCCAACTTGCCGGGGTCTGTTCTGCCGGGACCAATTTTGTCCACGGCGGTGAGCATTTTTTGCAGACTGTTGTTTGTCTCAGCCAGGCGAGGGTAGCCCAATTCGGCCCAGGTGAGTTTCTCTCCCTTGGCCCGCAGCTCGGCCTTGTATTTCGCCAACGCCCCTTGATTACGCGAACGATGCGACCACATCCAAAGCAGCAGGACGGCCAGAACAACAGTGACCAGGATTATCGAGGTGCGCAGCAGCTTGTTCATCGGCTTTCAATCTGCCTTCATCAGGCGGTCAGGAGAAGAACACTCGCTCCCGGGAAAAGTTACCCCATTCACCACCCAGCCGCATTGCCGCCTGCGCGCGGATCCGCCGCGCCAATGAAACCTTTGCCGTCCGGGGTGCGCGCGACGATGTGGGAAACGGAAAGGGCATTGAGTTCTTGCAGCTTGTGGCCGTGCTGTCCCAGCGCGGCTTTCAAATTTTCAGGCAACGATTTCTCCACCAGCAACTCGCCCGGCGTCCATTGATGATGTATGCGCGGCGCCGCGATGGCTTCCGCCGGGCTCAGACCCAGGTCCAGCATCGCGACCAGTTCCATCAGGACCGCCGAAATAATTTTTGGCCCGCCCGCCGCTCCAAGCGCAATGATCGGCTGCCCGTTCTTCAGCACAATCGTCGGACTCATGCTGGAGAGCGGACGTTTGCCCGGTGCGACGGCGTTGGCTTCCGCCCCAATCAAACCGAACGCATTCGGCACGCCGGGCAAGAGGGAGAAATCATCCATCTGGTTGTTCATTACCACGCCCGTGCCGGGAATCACCACCTTCGATCCGAAACTCGTGTTGATCGTAGCCGTGCAGGCCACCCAGTTGCCCTCGGCGTCCGCCACGGAGAAATGCGTGGTGTGTTTTTCGGCGGCTACGCCGGTAGGGCGCGTCACTCCGTGCGCGCCGTCATTCGCTGCAGCACCAGCGGCGGGCAGCGGACTACCCGCCCTACCCTTCACCGGTTTGAAATAATCCTTTTTCCAATTCGGAGGCAGGCCATGAAATGGAACGTCGATCGTGCGGCTCAAGTTGATTTTCTTCGCGAGTGAAGCCGCGTATTTTTTTACGATCAAGCCGCGCGGCACTTTCGCGTAGTCCGGATCGCCCAGCCAATGCGCACGGTCGGCGAAGGCGAGTTTCATGGCCTCAGCGACGACGTGCAGCCGCGTGGCTTCATCCATTTTTTCCAGATCGAACCGCTCTAGCATGTTCAGCATCTGTACAACATGCACTCCGCCAGAGCTGGGCGGCGGAAACGAGACAATCTTCTTGCCGCGATATGTTGTCGTCACGGGCTCACGCAACTCGATGTGATAATTCGCAAAGTCCACTGCGGTCATGATGCCGCCGTTGGCCCGCATCCATTTGTCAGTCGCCGACGCGAACGGGCCGCGATAAAACCAATTACTCCCCTGCCCGGCAATGGCGCGATACGTCGCGGCGAGATCGGACTGCTTGAGCACCTCGGCTTTGCCCAGCGGCTTGTTAGCCTTGAAAAAAATGGCCCGCGCCGCATCAAACTTCCCCATATCCGCGGCGACTGAATCGAGCCGCACGGCGTAAGAACTATTCAACTCGAATCCTTCCTCCGCCAACTTTGCGGCCGGTAGAATCAATTCACTTAGCTTCTTTCTTCCGAACTTGTGCACGGCGTACTCGAACGCCGCGACTTCCCCCGGCACGCCGCTCGCCAGCGCCCCCGTCTGGCTAAGGTCAGTGTCAGCTTTCCCGTCGCGCAGAAACATATCGCGGGTCGCCGCCGCGGGCGCCATTTCACGGCCGTCAATTGCCACAAATTTTCCGTTCGCCAGTCGAATCAGCATGAAACAGCCGCCGCCGATGCCGGAATTCGCCGTGTCCACGACGCCGAGCGTCAAGCCCACGGCGACCGCCGCGTCAATCGCGTTGCCGCCGGATTTCAGAACGTTGACTCCCGCCGCTGTGGCGAGCGGATGAACCGAGGCGACCATCCCACACTCCGCGCGGGCTGATTCAACGGCAGTGGCAGATTGAACGAGTAAGGTGAGGCCGATCGAAACGAGCGTAAGCAACGGTTTGAACACTAGCAGCCGACGTAAGGAGGCTTTGACTTCTTCCGCCAGCCGATTAGGCCAACCGGGACACTTGAACCTCATCGCCTCGGCTGCTACGCCAACCGGAAAAGTTTTCATGGAAACAGTCCGCGGACCCGCTTGGCTTCCTGAACCCGCTTGATGCCGACGCACAACGCCGCCATGCGCATCGAGATTTTTTGTTTACGACTTTGACTCAGGACCTGCGTGTAGGCGTTCTCCAGAATGCGGAACAGTTTGTCGGTCACTTCGGTCTCGCCCCAGAAAAAGCTCTGCAGATCCTGCACCCACTCGAAATACGAAACGACCACGCCCCCGGCATTACACAGAATATCCGGAATCACGAACACATCGCCGCGCTGGTCCAAGATGACATCCGCCTCCGGGGTGGTCGGGCCATTCGCGCCTTCGGCCAGGATACGGCATTTGATGTTGGCGGCGTTACTGCCAGTGATCTGCCGCTCCATGGCGGCCGGCACGAGGATATCGCAGGCTGACACCAGCAATTGTTCATTGGTGATCGGTTCGGCTTCCGGGAAACCCATCACGGTGCGCCGCGCCATCACATGGGTGTCGAGTTTGCGCAAATCCAATCCGCCGGCATTTTGCACACCGCCGAATACATCGGTGATGGCGACAATTTTCGCGCCATAGCGGGCCAGCGCCAATGCCGCCACGGCCCCGACGTTTCCGTAACCTTGCACCGCTACGGTCGCCTGACCGAGATCGAGGCCGATTGAGTCACAGGCGCGATTGATGAGGTAAGCGACCCCGCGCCCGGTGGCTTCACGCCGTCCCTGCGAGCCACCGAGGCCGAGGGGTTTGCCCGTAACGATGCTCGGAACGGTATAGCCCATATGCACTGAATAGGTATCCATCATCCAGGCCATGATTTGTTCATTCGTGCCCATGTCCGGCGCCATGATGTCCACTTGCGGCCCGATAAACGGAATCATCTCCTGCGTGTAGCGCCGGGTGAGCCGTTCGATTTCACTCGGCGCCATCTGGTGCGGGTTGCACGCGATGCCGCCCTTTGCGCCGCCATAGGGCAAGCCGGTCAGGGCACATTTCCAACTCATCCACATGGCGAGGGCCGCGACCTCACCGAGCGTTACGTCGGGGTGAAAGCGCAACCCGCCCTTCGTCGGGCCGAGGCTCAAGTGATGTTGCACCCGATAGCCGGTGTAAACCTTGGTGCTGCCGTCCTCGCGATGAATCGGCAGCGCGACCACCATCGCACGCTTGGGGTATTTCAGGCGGTCGCGATCCGCCTCCGGTATCTGCAAGCGATCCGCCACGAGATCAAACTGCTGGCAGGCCATCGCGAAGGTCGGGTGATCGTAGATTTCCATAACAATTCAGAAATAAAACACCTTGCGGACTATCTTGCGATTGCCGCCATTCAGCCAGGCATCATGATTTTCCCTCGTCCGGGGACAGTTTCAATTCCCCCTCCGAACGGGCCATGACCGCTGATGCAAGACAATTGCCCACCAGATTGACGGTCGTGCGGGCCATGTCCATCAGTTCGTCCACTCCGAGGATCAACGCCACGCCTTCCAGGGGCAGACCAAAAGTCACGAGCGTTCCGGAGAGAATGACCAGCGACGCGCGCGGCACCGCCGCCACGCCTTTGGTCGTGAGCATCAACGTGAGCATCATCATCAACTGTTGCGCCAGGGTCATTTCCACCCCCGCCGCCTGCGCCACGAAAACGGACGCCACGGCCAGGTACAGCGTGCTGCCATCCAGATTGAACGAATAGCCGGTGGGCAGCACAAAGGAGACAATGTGCTTGGGCACGCCAAAGGCGACCATTTTCTTGAAGGCATCGGGCAACGCGGCGTCCGAAGACGTCGTCGAGAAAGCAATCAACGCCGGCTCCTTCACTGCGCGAAGAAATTTGCGGATCGGGATACGCGCCCACAACGCCACCGGTAAAAGCACCACCAGAATGAAAACTATCAGAGCGACATAGAGCGTGAGCACAAGCTTGCCCAGATTCACCAGCACTCCGACCCCGGAGTGGCCCACCGTAACCGCCATTGCTGCGCCAATGCCGAACGGAGCAAACAGCATCACCAACCCGGTGAACTTGAACATCACCTCCGACAGCCCTTCAAAGAAGTTGATCATCGTATCCTTTGGCTTGCCGGTAACCTGCGCGAGCCCCACGGCGAAAATCACCGCGAAGACGACCACGGGTAACACATCGTTCGCCGCCGCGCTCTCGAAGAAACTTTTCGGCACGGCGTGTTCGATCATGTCTTTCAATGTCAATTTCTGAGTCGGAATTCCCTTGTCCGGTGTCGAAGCAACCGGCAGCGAAACGCCCACGCCTGGTTTGGCAACGTTCACGGCCACCAAGCCGATTCCGAGCGCCAGCGTGGTAACAACCTCGAAATAGATAAAGGACTTGAGCGCCAAGCGGCCCACTGCCTTCAAATCCCCACTGTGCCCCGCAATCCCTACGACGAGGGTACCGTAAATGATCGGCACGATAATGCACTTGATGAGTTTCAGAAAGACGTTGGAAACAACCTTGAGGTGCTGCGATTCGGCCGGAAAAAGCCAGCCGACAATAACCCCCAGGATCATCGCAATAATGATCCATCGAGTCAGACTGATACGGCGCAAAAAGGCAATCATGCGGTCACAGTTTTGAATTCAAGGACCATATCCAGTTCTTCATGAAGGTATGGCACGCTGCTGGAAGCCTAGTAGCACCTCGGCCTGGAAGCAACCGCAACTCGCGCTCGCTCATGGACCTTCCGATCCGGTAGACGATTCCTATTCCTTGACGACCAAGTCGCTGGGGGGAGATGCTGCGCGGCGCGACCACCGGAACGATGAAACCAGATTTAGCCACCGCACCAGCCCGCCGCCCGCAGCGATGGCATCGGAGCCTTTACGTGCAGGTCCTCATTGCCATTGGGCTTGGCATTGCGGTTGGCACGCTCTGGCCGGCTTTCGGCAAATCGCTCAAGCCGCTGGGCGACGCCTTCATCAACCTAGTAAAGATGCTGATCAGCCCAATCATCTTCTGCACCGTTGTCCACGGCATTGCTTCGATGGGTGATCTCCGAAAGCTCGGGCGCATCGGGGGCAAAACTCTGCTCTATTTTGAAGTCGTTTCCACCTTCGC
>JANOHH010000734.1:0-3246 GCA_031406395.1 Verrucomicrobiota bacterium
ACGAAGGTCCTCCCGGCAATCAGCTCCCGCCCTTCGCCCCGGGCGAACGCATCGTAGCTGAGCAGCGATCCGAGACTGTGGGCAAGGATGACATGCGGCTTGAATTTGCGAGCATGGTCGAGCACGCGTTGCCGGGCCGCCGCCCGGAGGCCGTCGTTTTCCGCCCATTGCACAACCATGCCGGCGGTCCAACGGACGGATTCCGCCACGCCGCCAAACCCGCGCCGCTGCCGGAAAAGGTCGCCGATGCCGTGCAGCAGGCCACTGACACCCATTTTGACGACGGCGATCGCAACCTCGGCGGCGTTGGGCGGATCGGCGGCAAACAAATCGTCGTAGGCGACGAATTGAATCTCGAACGGCCGCGCATAGCTCCATTCCGAAAGCCCGCGTGAAATGGCTTCGCGCCACGTGGCCTCAAAGGCCGGGTCGGCCTCCTGATGGCCGACGCCGTGAACGCAGAGGAGGCGGAGGATTTTATCGCCACCGGCGGACGCGTCAGGCACGGCCAAGGCGCGCGCCGCGTGGCGGCTCAGGGCTTTGGCCCCCGTGGGCGGCGGGGCCGTGGCCGCATTCACCAGCGCGGTCCCCGTTTTCACGAAGTTGGTCAATCGGTTTAACAAAGTCACGGGGGTCGCGCCGCCTTTCAGCGTGTCAACCACGGCAGCCATCGAAGCGAGGAAGCTTTCGTATTGGTTGGTCAGTGCATGGATTTCCAACTCCAACTGACCGAGATACCGGACGGTAAATTCACGAATCGTGTCCCGGATGGTCATGCGTTCAGCCGACGACATACCAGGGGTTAGCGCACTTTCCTGCAAGGCCGACACCGCAACCTCGTAGTCTTGCTGGGCTTTTTCGGGGGTGATCATAGGTTTTTATTTGGTTTCGTTGTAGATCTCGCGGGCGAGGCGAACGCTCGTGATGACTTGCTGCAACTGCTCCACCGACGGTAACTGACCTGTGCTGTGCCGGGCGGCTTCGGACAGGACATCGAGTGTTCGTTCGAGTTCGTTGATCAACCGGACGTACTGACGCATCAGTTCGTGGTAGGCGCTCAATTTCACAACCGTGCCGCGGGCCTCGCTTGCCTCGCGCTCAATCGCGTCCGCCAGCGTTCGCAATTCGATCAGTTCAGAATCCGCCGAGGGAGGGGGAGGCGGACTGGTCGCCGCCGGCGGTAGTTCGGGGAAAGTCTCCACCCCCGCCGCCAGAATGCGATTCGCATTCACTTGTTTCATGATCCCGTTGATCTCGGTGGGCGGATTCCAGCCGTGGGAGGCGGCGACGATCCGGAAGCGATCCGCCCGATCGAAGATAAAGATCTCCTGTTCCGCGAAGCGTTCATTCAAAAGGGTTACGCGGTAGTTACGGAACAGCACTGCGTCCTTGCGCAACAAGCCGACGAACTCCCCCATCGGCAACTCCGCCTTCAGCACCGCCTGCCGAAACCGGCGCGCTTCGACTTCTTTTTGAACCAGGCTGATCAACTCGGTGACGACGCCGATATAGGGCACAACGTCTCCCGCCATGTTCGCAACTTCTTTCGCCGGAAAATTTTGCAGGCTGCCCAGGAATCCGTTCACCGCGCTTTCGACCTCTGACGATTTAGCTCCAGACGCAACGGCAGCGAGCGCCGCGTTGTAGTTCGCGATCACATCCCACGCCTGGAGCCGGACCTCGATGTCGTCCGGTCGGGCGGCCCGCGTAGCGTCAAAGGCGGTTAGCCCGAGGCGACTGGCGAGCGGGCGGGCGTTGGGTGCAGGATTGGCGCTTAGGTTGACCTGTGCGACCAAGTTGGATTTGAGCTGACGCGCGGCGGCATAGTCAGCCAAAACGTGCTCCGACTGAGCGCGTGCTTCATCAAACGCGCGCTGATAATTGTGAAAATCGCGCTGCGAAATAGTTGTGCAACCGGCGACGACGAAGGCTGCAAGCAGGGCGGAAACTCGTGTGCGGAAAAATATAGGAGCCGGCTCCCTGCCAAACGCGAGGGGGTTAACGCGGAACTGTTTCTCGTCGGCGTTCATGCGGCGAGACTGCGCTTGCCCGCTGGGAGCGTCAAGGACCAACTGCCGGATGTCGGAACGCCATGAGAACGTCCCCATCGTGGCTCGACAAGAATGTCCGCTTTGCAGCCGGGTTGCGTTAGCAACCCGGCAGCAACCTGGAAACCGTTGCCATGAGCGGGAGCGAACAGGAACGCGGGGAGTTCATGGTTGGCGTGGATTCGTATGGCGGGTGGTGGTGTTCTGGGAATTTTCTGCGCTCGTTGCTGCCAACCACCCGTGCGTTCGAATTTGATTCCCGGATGCGTTGCCCAACGCTTTGGTTTTCGGGCGTTGCGCCTGGTTCTACGCCCCATCCAAAGCCCCTAAGTCACCCATCCATGTCGCCAGTGTCTCTTTACCATTATTGCAGGGAGGTTGCTTAAGCACGCAAAGGATTCAGTTCTTGGACTGGACGCGGTTCGGCTCCTCGCTCAAATCCCCGTTTTGGCGTGCTCGAACAATTTCCGCTCCTCGGGCAGCATCGGACTTTTGCACGCCGAGTCGAAGTAACCCTGGGCCTTCGCCTTGTCGCCCGTGGCATGGAGAACCAGACCGTAGTAACCGGCGATGCTTGGGTCTTCTAGTTGTTGCTCCTTCAGGGTTCGAAAAATTTTGAGAGCGTCAGCGTTTTTGTCCTGCAGGTGCAGGGAAAAGGCGTACGTGGAGACAAAGGCGGCATTGGTCGGGGCCTTTTCGTAAACCGCGCGCGCCAGGTCATGCGGGTTGAGTTCATTGGTCGCCAGCAGGAAGGCCGCCATGGCGAGGTTGTTCATGATCCCGAGATTCGCCGGCGACCGTTTCAGCTCCTGCCGGTAAAGCCTCAGCAGTGGTCGCGTTCGTCCGTCGGTCAACAAAGCCTGGTTGAGGGCGGTGAAGGCCCAGCGTTCCGCAGGATACCGGTTGACGATGCTCCAAAGAACTTCCTCTACTTCGCTTTGCCAGTGCCAGGCCGCTGCCAGCCGCAGGAGCATGCCCAGACTCGCCGGCTGGTCACTGGCGGCTTCCAAGGCCAGCCCCCATTCGCCCTTGGCGGCGTTCGGAAATTCCTGCCCGCGCAAGGCGCGGGCCTTGAAGGCGTGCTGGAGGAATTCCAATTCGCCCCAGTTCTGCTCCTCGACCGCCGCTTGCAGTCCCGACCAGTCGCCGAGCGCCGTGTAAACCTCGGCCGTGATCATCGCCACCGCCACATTGGTTT
>JANOHH010000766.1:0-4171 GCA_031406395.1 Verrucomicrobiota bacterium
ACACCCCAGCAACAAAAAACCGGGCTGGCGTACATGGTGACCTTGATTGACCAGATGGTGGTGCTCGGCTGTCCGTCATTGATCGGGCCTGTGTATTCCGCCGTTGGCCGGGCGGACGCCGTGCTGGCCGATGAATACAAAAAGCAATGGGCGACGGTGGTGAAGCATCTCAAGACGCTCTGCCGTTACGCCGAGAAGCGCGGCAAACAGGTTTGCCTGGAGCCGCTGAATCGTTTAGAGACCGATTTCATCAACACGTGCGATCAAGGTCTGAAAATGATCAAAGCCGTCGGCAGTCCAACGCTCCGCCTGCACCTCGACACGTTCCACATGAACATCGAGGAAAAGAATCAGGCGGCGGCGATCCGCAAAGCCGGCAAGCACCTTGGGCATTTCCACGCCTGCGGCAGCGATCGCGGCACGCCCGGCAATGATCACATTGATTGGAAGCCCATTGCCAAGGCGTTGAAAGACATCGGCTACCAGAGCGACGTGGTCATCGAATCGTTCACGACCGACGTCAAAGTCATCGCGAAAGCGGCAGCGATCTGGCGCCGCATGGAGCCGACTCGCAATGAAATTGCGGTCAAGGGTCTGAAAAACCTGCACAAGATCTTCGGCCGTTCCCGCAAAGCCTGAATAAGCGCCCACCCGGACGCGTCCATCCACCACCTAAAAATGAAATCGAACCTCCTGATCGCAACGGCGCTCGGCGCCATGATATTCACACAAACCAACCGGGCTCCGGCCGCAGACGCGGGTTTCACCTCAATTTTCAACGGCAAAGACCTCGCCGGCTGGGACGGCAATCCCAAGTTTTGGTCGGTGAAGGACGGCGTGATCGTCGGAAAGACCACGGCGGATAATCCGACCAAGGGCAACACGTTCTTGATTTGGAAGGACGGTACGCCGGCGGATTTCGAATTACGATTCAGCTACAAGATCACCCCCAACAACGATAAGGGCTTTGCCAACTCCGGCGTCCAATATCGCAGCAAGGTCATGGATGCGGCCAATTGGGGCGTCGGCGGTTACCAGGCGGACCTTGAAGCCGGCACCGCCTATTCGGGGATTCTTTACGAGGAACGCATGACCCGCGGCATCATGGCGGCGCGCGGCGAAAAAGTGGTTTGGGACAAGGATTGCAAAAAACAGGTCACGGGCGCGGTCGGGAAGTCCGAGGAAATTCAAGCCGCCATCAAGAAGGATGGCTGGAACGATTACGTCATCATCGCACAGGGAAATCATCTTCAGCATTTCATCAACGGCCTGCTGACGGTGGACGTGACTGACGAGTGCGAAGCCAAGGCCGCGAAGTCGGGCGTGCTGGCGCTGCAGCTCCACGCCGGCGACCCAATGACCGTTCAGTTCCGCGACCTGCGGCTCAAGCAATCCACGGCCGCCGCCAGTGATCTGGATCGCATCCAGGGCGATTGGAAGGTAAAGCAACTGGTGCTGGACGGCCAGCCCCTCGACGCGGCGACGATTGCCGATGCCAAATTGATAATCAAGGGGGACAAGTTCAAGCTCGACGCCGCTGGCCAGAATGAATCCGGCACGCTGCAGTTCGATGCCCAAGTCAGTCCCAAGACCCTGGAAGTATCATTGCAATCCGGTGACACTATCCCCGCCATCTACGAACTCAATGGTCCCACCCTGAAGATTTGCTACGCCCTCAACGGCGCCGCGCGCCCGAAGGAATTCAAATCCACCGGCGGCTCGGATCATGTCTTTGTCGAGTATCAACGTCCGTAAATCCAATTGCCATCCTATGAAACTCCGCTGGTCCTCCTCCGCTGCATTGCTGCTCGCCGTTTTGGTCCTGCCCGGGTCCGCATCCGCCGCTGAAAAGAAAATCGTGCTCATCGCCGGGTCGCCGAGTCACGGCCCGGGCGAACACGAACACCGCGCGGGTTGTCTGCTGCTCAAGTCCGGCCTTGACCAGGTGCCGGGCGTCAAGTCGGTCGTTTACAGCAACGGTTGGCCGGATTCGCCCGAGGCCTTAGCCGGCGCGGCGGCCATTGTGGTGTACAGCGACGGCGGCGGCGGTCATCCGTTGCTCCAAGGCGACCGCCTGAAAACCATCGGCGCATTGATGGACCAGGGCGTGGGCCTCGCGTGCATTCACTACGCGGTCGAGCCGACCAAGGAAAAAGGGGAGACGGAATTTCTGGAGTGGATCGGTGGTGCATTTGAGATCCACTGGTCGGTGAATCCGCACTGGGACGCGGAGTTCAAACAATTCCCAAAACATCCCATCACCCAGGGCGTAAAACCGTTCACGATGCGGGACGAGTGGTATTTCAACATGCGCTTTCGGGACGGAATGAAGGGCGTGACGCCGATTCTTACCGCGGTGCCGCCCGCCAGCACGGCGGACCGGAAAGATGGGCCGCACGAGGGCAACCCGGCCATGCGCGCAATGGTTGCCCGCGGCGAACCACAGCACATGGCCTGGGCGAGCGAGCGGGCGGGTGGCGGACGTGGCTTCGGCTTCACGGGTGCGCATTTTCACAAGAACTGGGGCGATGACAATTTCCGCAAGCTCACATTGAATGCGCTGCTCTGGGTGGCGAAAGCCGAAGTCCCGGCCGACGGGGTACAAAGCCGGGTTACCCCCGAGCAGTTGAAGCAGAACCTCGACGACAAGGGCGGTCGGAAAAAGTAGTCCCACTGTATGGCGCGCCGGGCAGCTTGGCCGCGCAATTTCGCGATGACCGCCATCGCGAGCCTGCAGAATGGCAACCCGGTGCTGCCTGAGTTTTTGCCCCTTGCTGTCTATTGACGGGCCACTACCCAGTTCCTTAAACGGCCTCGATTTGAATCGCAGTGACCTTTTCGCCCTGAATTTTGTCCTTTTTGACCACCCACACCTAAAGCCAGCCGACAACGGTGGCTTTTCGCAGTGATTCCAGCTCGGAGTCCGAGTCTGGCAGCCTGATTGCTTGGTTCTGTTTGCGAAAACGCATGAGACATAACCAACTGGGTTCTGTTGCTGAGTGGAACGTCTGCCTAAACGCTGTGTCCAAGACGGAAAAATTCTGTGTGTTGGTGCTCGATGATGACATTTGTCTGACCACAATTGTCATGAAGGCCATTCGCATGGACCTGCCCGAGGCGGAAGTGCTCACGGCCCGGAGCTTGGCGGAGGCTCGGTTGCTGCTATCCGAATTCAAGATCCAATTCTTCATCCTGGATGTGAATCTGCCCGATGGGACCGGGATCCACTTCCTCGCCAACCTCCGCAAGCGGTTTCCCGACGCGCGGGTAATGATGGTTACGGCTTCTTCGCCGGCAAAGCATGAACAAGCAACGCGGGATTTGGGGGTGTTGTTGTTCCGGCAAAAACCCGTGGATACGAAAGAAATCGTCAAACTGGTTCGGGCCCACTACGAGAACATGGGCCACGGGACGACGCTGCGGCATGCGGATGGCAAGTTTGCCGTCTCGCTGACCTGTCTCTCGGCGCTCGACATCATCCAGCTCAAATGCGTTTCTAACGCGACGCTCGCCTTGCAAATTGCCTCCGCGAACGGCATCGGGCGGATTTGTTTCGAGGATGGGCAAATCGTTCACGCCGAAACGCCAAACTCGCGGGGGGAAGCGGCTTTTGAAGAAATTCTGCGCTGGAAAGGTGGGCGGATCAAGGAAACGACCACCGCTTACAATCCGCCGCACACTATCACCATGGATTGGCAAGGGCTCCTGCTGAATGCCTGCCAGCGAATCGATGAGAACTCGCGTGACGAAGCTTCGGCCGGTATTGCCAACGCATCCACGCCCGATCTGACGTCAGTGACGGACAATGAAGAAACCATTGTGGACGATGACTTCGTTGTGGTCGCCACTTACAACGGTCAGTACAACCTCCCCCCTGGCGCGCCAAAATAATTGTCGAGTGTAGTCATTGGACCAGAAGTAAGGCGGGTATCAACTCGCCACTTGCTTTCAGCTTGATCCCTTGCCTGCTTGCGAGATTGGCAAGACCGATGCCCCACACGCAAAGCAGCTCGTCTTCCGAACCCTTAAAGATGCCTTTGCGAGACTGACGGACGTGACCTTCAGCGATTGCCGCCAAACCCTTATTGACCAGTTCCTCATCGCTAGAGTTAATACCGGCGAACACCATGCTGTATCCTTGAAAATCGCTATCTCGGCTGATTGTGAGTAA
>JANOHH010000776.1:0-13611 GCA_031406395.1 Verrucomicrobiota bacterium
AACGTGGCCGGCATCGAGATTGAAAATTCCGTCCGCGCCCTCGTGGCCAACAACAGTGCGCACCACAACACCGCCGGCATCCTGGTGTTCCTGCTGCCCAACAACCCTTCCAAAGTCAGCTCGCACACCCGCGTGGTAAACAATCGAAGCTGGGAGAACAACCACGTTAATTTTGCCAAACCGGGCAGCACCGTTTCGTTCCTCCCGCCGGGCCTCGGCATGTTCATCATGGCGGCCGACCACACCGAAGTAACTCAGAACCAGATTTTCGGCAACGACTCCCAAGGCATCCAGATGATCAGTTATCTCACCTCGCAAGTCGCACCCCGGAAGAAAATCGAACTCAACATCGAACCCAACGCCGACAACAACTTCATTCACGACAATCTCTACCGCGACAATGGCCGTCACCCCGCGGACCCGAACACCCCCGGCGGCGACATCGCTTGGGACGCCACCGGTGTCGGTAACGGCTGGCAGGAAGCGCCGGGCCTCAAAACTTCTCCGGCGGAGCTACCGAAACAATCCGGCCTGGAGCGCGCAAATTTTCCGCCGGTCGAATCCCGATGACTGACCGATGTCGCTCGTCGCGGCTTTTGTCCCTCCACTCAGCTTAAACGAGCCGGTCGGATCGAGCCCTTCAATCGACCGGAATGATTATCAAAGCGACTCCTCCCTTGTCACTTCCTCAACCGCGCCGTCATCCAGTCCAAAGTTTTCGTCCACATCGCCGGGGTGTAAACATGGCCTTGACCCGGGTACACGACGCTCTGAAATGCCTCCTGCTGGCTATACCGCCCGTAAGCTTGTCGAGCCACGGCTTCGATGGCGTGAATGCCATCCACCGGCGAACCTCGGTCTTGATCGCCGTTCATAAACAACACCGGGCGCGGTGCGAGCAGCGCGATGACCGCCTCGGTGTCGAAATGATTTAGCAGGTTCGGCACAAAATAGTAAATACCGTGCGCGTTCAGCGCTTGCTGCGCGATGAGATTTTGATAGCGCGTCAGGCAGGCCACTGCAACGCCGGTTTGGATTCGCTCGTCCAGCGCCATCAACCACCACGAACGCGTCGCCCCCATGCTCATGCCGGTGACGCCAATCCGTCGGGCGTCCACCTCGGGTCGCGAGACGAGATAGTCCAAGGCCATCAAGTCATCGCGCAACAGCATGCCCCATAACGTCCGACCAACCCAGAGATTGAATTTGCTCGCCGTCATTTCACCGGCAAAACCTTTCTCCGCTTCGCCACCCGGGCCTTGGCCGTTGCGCTCGCCGAAGCCAAACGCATCAATCGCCAGCACGACAAATCCACGTTTCGCAAACGCTGGCCCGGGCGCTTCCGGCGTATGTTGAGCCTGAAACAACTCTTTCTTGCCGATGTCATATTCACCAGCGTGCCAGTGGCAGTAAAGAATCGCCGGCGACCGGCCGGAACCATTCTTCGGCAACAGGAGATAGCCAGGAACGGTCGCCCCAGCCCGATTGTCGAACTGAAACCTTTCAAACAGGTAATCCCCGCGATCCTCCCGCGCGAGGGTCTCGACTTGGGGAATGCGTGGGCGCGGCGGCAGTTTGCCGAGCAGTTTCCCCAGTCGCGCGCGCACGTGTCGACGCTGTTTTTCCCAGGCAACCTTGCCTTCCGGAATCGTGAACGGCGGGGCGATCTCCGTGGATTGCAGCCAGCGATCGGCGCCGCTTTGTTTGGTCTGGGCCACAGCCGGATTCTCAGCGTAGCCAACCGCGGAGGCAACACCCAAGGTGACACACCCAAGGCGACGAAATGGCGGATGGTTTTAATCGTTCATTCGGTACCGGGTCCACAAACAAACGACGCTTCGCGGCCGTGAGCTTCTCCACCTCGCTCGCCATTGCGGGCGACCGGAATCCGGCGACGCCCGCCGTCAGAGCCACGCGCACATGCCGCCGCAACGCGCCGGCGTCCAATTCGTCGGCCGCCGTGAAGGGTGTATTCAACGCCGTCACGATGCCACGGAGCAGAAGGCAGGCTTGCATCGGTCAGGCAGGACGGCCTTGGGGTTCGTGATTCGGCAACTCAGTTTGGCGCCCGGATGGTCGCCGCGATGTAACGATCGCCCTTGGGCTGGTCGTGGAAATAATAAATGGTGACGATCTTTCCGTCCGGACGCTGCACGGTGCCGGGGTAGCCGATGTCCGTGCCGCCGCCATCGGCTCGCAGAATAATTTCCGGCCGCCACATCCGACCGCCGTCGTTGCTCAACCGTGCGCGAATTCCGTACGGCGCGGCGCGATGACCGTAGGTCAGGCAAACGCGACCATCCTTGAGCCGGATCATGCTCGGCGGGTTGCCCGTGCCAAGATCCGGCGCGGGCACGGTTTTGAATTTCCAATGCTCGCCGTTGTCGAACGAACGATACGTTTCGATCCAAACTTTTGTTTCGTCGCGACAGCGAATGGCCGCAAGCAACTCCTGGTCGCCCAACCGCATCGTCGAAGGCATGATCGCGTAGCCTTTCGGATTATCGTTGATCCATGAGACAAATTACCAAATGCGCCCGCCATCCGTGGTCCGGACACAGAAGGGCAGTCCCTCCTCCTCACCTGGTTTCGAGGCAGTCAGGACCAGCAGACAATCGCTTGAACCGTTGACCAGATAATCCGTACGCGCGGCGACGCCTTGCTGTCCGAACAACGGAAGGCGAAACGGTCCGGCCCACGCATGCCCCCGGTTGGTGGAATAGTAAAATCGCGACGGACCCGCGTCCACGGCGGTCCTGCGGAGCGTCATCGCGAAGTCGGGATGCGTGAAATCAATTCCGCCCGGGCAATCCGATCAGGGCTTTTCCTTCAGTCCCGGCGGCGTAATCCCATGCAAGGCCTTGCCCGTCGGGATAAGCGCCCCCTGCTCCGCCGGGTTTTCAATGGTCCAAGTTTCACCGCCGTCAAGGCTGCGGGCGAGCAAGTGTTCCTCCGGCTTTTCGGGATCAATGTTTTGACGTTCGCCCAGGTCTTTGTAATAACCGCGACTGAAACCAACGAGGATTTCATTGCCCCACAACCAGGCGCCATGATTGGCCGACCACCCGCCGAATCGGCCCGGTTCGGCGTAAACCTTCACGTGGTGGAGAGCGGGAGGCGCGGTTTGCGCATCCTTGATTTGACCTTGTGAATCAGTTGCCGTGAAGAAAAACGGCGGCGTCATCAACCTCAAGCAGTAAAGCAACAAGCCGGGCCACGAGCTCTCGCGATAAGTTAATTTTGCCATGACCGCAGTGTGCCGCAGCCGCTGAGCGGGTGGCAAGCTTGCCACGGATGCAACCACCCCTTACCCGGAATCTTGTCGGTTAACGAAATGTTCAAGGACGCGAGTCAGCCACCGTTGAGGTTAGATTTGTCCCTAAGCGACTCGGTTGGGCCACCACCATGATGTCGGGGGCGTACACACTCTCCTCCAGTCGCAGCCGTAAATAATAGTTGATGAGCTCCTTCTTGCGCCGAAACTCGTCCTTGTCCGCAAATCCCGGCGGCCATGCTTTATCCACAAATTCCCACCCGAGGCGCTCGCGTCCGCTATACAGGAGCGCGATGGCGTTGGTCCACAATTCTGACGGCACCTTAGCGTACTCCGTATTCCATGCTGGGCTGGAGCGGATCACGGCCTTCGCTTCAAGTTCTTCGATTGCCGGGGCGGATTTATACATCAAGTCCTTTGCCGCGACGTCGCCTGACTGAGCTTAAGAGTCCGCACTCTATTCGTCATTAACAACGGATGCCGGGCAAGCAACTGAGCCAAATCTCCGATGAATCGTTGCCGCAAGCAGTCGGGAAGTTGGCTCGTTTCTGTTCCATCGGAGGGCCACACTCTTGCGGCATGAAGCCAACGGCGGATGGCCCCCCTCAAGTCTCCTCTTGGCGTATTTGCTACTTTGCAATGCAGTCTCCCATTATCGTCGCATTCTACGAAGATTATTTTAGCGCAACGGCCGCAAAGTTTGACGCAGAGGAACGGGGAGGAAGGTTTTCTTTGCGGCCTTGGCGAGAACCTTTGCGGCCGCTGCATTTAATCGGATAGGCCAACGGTTTGGTTGCAGATTGGCCGCACCATGCCTGGGCGTTGAATCCCGACTACATCGTTGGCTCCATCTTGCGGATAATCCTAATCACAATTTCGAGCGGTGATCCGGCTGCCAATTACATTGGCTATCAGCGCTGGGCGATTTATTCTGCGCGGGTGAACATTTTGGACGAACTCAACTGGCGCGGCCTCGTCGCCGATTGCACGGACATGGCGGAATTGACCAAGCGCCTTGCCGCGCCCACGACCCTTTACGCGGGCTTCGACCCCACCGCCGACAGTTTGCACGTTGGTAATCTCGTGCCGCTGCTGGCGCTCCGCCGGTTCCAACTGTTCGGTCATCATCCGATCGCCCTGGCGGGTGGCGCAACCGGTTCGATTGGCGATCCAAGCGGCAAGACGACCGAGCGCCAACTCCTCACCCAGGAAATTCTCGACCACAATATCGCCAGCGTGAAGGTTCAACTCGCGAAACTCCTCGATTTCGAAGCGCAGCAGAATCCCGCCCGCCTGCTCGATAACGCCACCTGGACGGCGCCGGTTAGCTATCTCGAATTCCTGCGCGACATCGGCAAGCATTTTTCCGTCAACCAGATGGTCGCCAAGGAAAGCGTGCGGGCGCGCATGGAAGACCGCGAAGTCGGCATCAGCTACACCGAGTTCAGCTACATGCTGCTCCAGGCCTTCGACTTTTATCACTTGCGAAAGGAGTTCAATTGCGAGTTGCAAGTGGGCGCCACCGATCAGTGGGGCAACATCACGGCGGGAACGGAGCTCTGCCGGAAAAAACTCGGCGCGGCCGTGTTCGGACTCACGTTCCCGCTCATGACCAAAGCTGACGGGACGAAATACGGCAAGACCGCCAGCGGCACCGTGTGGCTGGATGCAACAAAAACCAGCCCCTATCGCTTCTACCAGTTCTTCATCCAACTCGACGACACCGACGTGATCAAGATCCTGAGGATGCTCTCCTTCGCCCCCCAGTCGCGGGTCACGGAACTGGAGCAACAGCACGCCACAAATGCCGGCGTTCGCGCGCCCCACAGGTTCCTCGCCGCCGAACTCACGGGACTGATTCACGGAAAAACGGCGGCAGACGACGCCCTGCGCGCCAGTGAAATTCTTTTTGGCGGCAACCTCGAAGGTATTTCCGAAACCATCTTCAACGAAATCGTCGGCGAAGTTCCCACCAAGGAAATCGAGAAAGTAAAACTCGACGGTGCCGGAATTCCATTTGTGGAATTGCTCGTCCACTCGGGATTGTGTCCGTCCAAAGGCCAGGCGCGAAAAGACCTCGAAGGCGGCGGGGTAAACATCAACAATGTTCGCGAAGCCAATGTTGCCCGCGCCGTAACAACGAACGATTTGCTCTTCGGCAAACACCTTCTGCTGCGGAAGGGAAAAAAGAATTACGTTGTCGTAACGGCGAAGTGATGATCGGCACGATGCCCGTGGATGCTCTTTGGCGGGCGGAGCCCGACCTTCGCACGGCTAGCGCAAGGCGGATTGATTTGCAGGGGTTTGCGCACCGCAAGAGTCCACGTCACCCTCGAAATACGTCGAGGTCAGATCGTAGAGCAACAGATCAAACATTGCGCCGAACAGATCCTTCCACTTGGCGGCCAGTGGTTGTTCAAGCGCAGGCTTGTATTTGAGTACCAGGTCCAGACACCAAAAGAGCCGGTCCTTGTCGGCCACGCGCTCTTCGATTTGGAGCAACACGTCCATCGACGTATGCGGAAGCCATTTTTCGTGGACGAAGAGTTCGCTGCGTGGTGCCAGCTGTGAATTGACCACGAGCAGTTCGGGAACTTTGGCCCACGGCACATCAACCGATGAGCCAGCCAGCACTCCACGCCAGAACGAGTCCTAGCCCAGGTCGTCCCAAAGTTGCGGGGCGGCCCAGCCGTGGCCGAAACGGCGGAGCGGTTTGACAGCGAGGGAATAGAGTTTTGCCTCAACCACATCGGGATCGTTGGCGGCGGATCGGTCGCGAACAGAGAACAGGCGGAGTTGCCGGCGTTAGCCGTCTTCGGGCAGCACCTCAATGGAGTGTTGCCAGGAATCGAGCTCGACTAAATTGTCACGGCTACATCCTGGGTTCCGCGAAAGGTGTCAGCACACCCCAACTCAATTCGTTGCCAATCACCGCCAAGCTCCGCTAACCTTGAGGGATGAAGCAGTTGTTTGCTCTTTTCATTTTTATTCTGGTGCTGGCGATCAGTACCCTGTCCCTATTCGCCCAAAATGTGGACGACCAATACGTCGGCATTTACAATCTCATCCAGGAGGCGGACGGACTAGCCGACACCCAGCCCGCCGAAGCGTTGACCAAATATCTGGCGGCTCAAACTTCACTGCAACGGCTTCAGTCACTCGATCCCGACTGGAATCCCAAAGTCGTCAATTTCCGCCTCACGTACCTGGCGGACAAGATTGCCGAACTCCCGACTACGAAACCTAGACCTGCGGCTCCAGTCTCTGCGTCCGCGCTGCCCACCGCGAGCAAGGGAGCAGTGTCGTCACCCGCCCGTGCAACGGAAACCAAGCCGACATCGGCCACCGAAGCGGAGCAGCAAATCCGTGGGTTGCAGGACACCGTGCGGCGGTTGCAGGCGGAGAAGGCGATTTTGGAAGCCAAAGTCCGGGAAGCGTTCGCCACCCAGCCGGCCGTGATTGATCCGCGCGAATTGGTCAAAGCGCAGGCAAAGATCCAGTCTTTGCTCAAGGAAAACGAATTGCTCAAAGCCACCGCCGGCCCGATACTGGAAAAGCCTGCGCCCGCCGCCGACCCCAAGGAACTGGACGAAACCCAGCGCGCCCTCGCAAACGCCGATCGCACACTGACGGAACAAACGGCACGCGCGAATTCGCCCGGCCCGGAAAAAGAAGCCCTGCTAAGACAGCTCGCGGTCCTGACCGCCGCGACCGAAGGCACGAATAATCCCGGCCGACTCCGGCAAGCGCTGCTGGAGGCGGAGCGCACGGTCGCCGAACAGACCGCTGCCGCGCACCAATTCGCGGCGGAGCGAGAGGCATTACTGGAGCGTATGAACAAATTATCCGCGAGCGCCGAGGCCACCGAAGCGTTGCGCACCGAAAATGAGGTGCTCAAGCGACAGCTCGCGCAGTTCAAATCCGAGACCCCACCGGCCAATTTGGTGGCGGAGAACAAAGAGCGAATCGCCGAATCTGAGGCGCGCGTGGCCGCGCTGCAATCGGATGCCGAGATTTTAAGGCTCGAAAAGAGCAAGCTGGAAATCCGACTGCAAAAGGCAGCCTCCGTTCCGATCGCGGTTCCCGACCGCCGGGCGGAGGATCGGCAGCGCATCCAGCAACTCGAGGCGGAGCGCGACGAAGCGCAGAAAAAACTGGCTGCTGTGAACCAGTCGCCGCAGCCCGGTTCGAATCAAGAGCTGGCCGCCAAGGTGGAACAATTGACCCAGGAGATCGCCGGGCTGCGTGCGCGCTTGAGTGTATTTGAAGCGCGGACGGTGCCCTACAGCATGGAGGAGTTGGCTTTGTTCAAGCAATCGGCACCCAAACTGATCACGGCGGAAAACGTCGTCGGGAAGGAATCAGTTCAACCACTGCCCGGCGGCACGACCGCACTCGCCGCGGAAGCGCAACGGCATTTCGCCGCGCGGCAGTTCGACCAAGCCGAGGCAAAGTATGTGGACATTTTGCGGCACGATGAGAAGAACAGCGTCACCCTGGCAAACCTGGCGCGCGTCCAAATCGAGAACAACCGCTTCGATGAAGCCGAAAAAAATATCCGCCTGGCGCTGACGTCTGCACCTGACGATGGAGACAACCTTTTCGTTCTCGGCTACCTGAAACTCCAACAGAAAAAATATGATGAGGCGCTGGACCCGCTGAGTCGCGCCGTGCAGATTAGTCCGAACCGCGCGGAGATTCAGAACTGCCTCGGGGTGACTTTGAGTCATCAGGGCCTGCGCGGCCCGGCGGAAACGGCCTTTCGCAAGGCCATCCAATTTGACCCGGCGGATGCCAACGCCCACAACAATCTGGCGGTGCTGTATGCCGAGCAATCGCCGCCGCTGGTAGAACTTGCCCGCTGGCATTACCAAAAAGCGCTGGCGGCCGGGCAGCCAAAAAATCCGGACATGGAAAAGATTCTGGAACGGAAAGCCGTGACGCCGACGAAGTGAACTCCGAACGTGGGCGCCCCCGGCACTGTATCAGTACACGGGAGCACCGATCCTTTCCACGGTCACTTCATCCCCACGCAACTGCAACCGGTCGCGCTGCACCGTACAACTTAATCGCCGCTTTGAGTGAGTAGTTTTTCGATCGCCACCGTATTGAGGACAGCTTTGGGAATAAAGCTGCTCCGCTCGACGAATTCCGGGAGCTTGGCGCCGTCGGGGCTGCGCTCGGAACAGTGGTCGTTGTCGCCCCAGGGGCCAAGGCCGTCGAGCGTGGGCACGGCCTCCCAGATTTGGTTGCCGTCGCTCAAGCCGCCCCGTTCCTGCAGGTTGACGGGGTAGTTCACTTCTTCTCCCGTCTGCCGCCAATACTCGAACAGCTGATCCGTGGCGGCATTGCGCGGCCAGGGCCTGGTCTCATTGAGAATCTCAATCTGAACCCTGCAGGCAAATCCGTCGGTCAGCGCCCGAACCGCACCGGGGCCGGCCAAAGCAAGCAAGGCGGACTTTGCCTGTTGATAAACTTCCAGGGTGAAAGCCCGGAATTCGCCTTCCGCCACCGCTTCATGCGGCACGCGATTCAACACCGTGCCGCCTCTGATGGTGGCGACGTTGAAAGTGAGGTCGCGCGCGTAATCGGTGAGCGCAGCGATGCGCGGGAGTAGTTGGGCGAGCTGTAAGACGGCGTTGGCCCCATGCGAATGTTGGCCGCCGGCGTGCGCACCGCGGCCGGTAACAGTCACGCGCCAGCTCGCCCGGCCTTTGCGCGCCACCACCAACAGATGTTCCGTACCCAGCCGACCTTCGGGTTCGAACACGAGCGCCCCGAGTGTGTGGGCATCGAAGCGGGCGTGGCAAACATCGCCAAAGTCCGGCGAGAACATTTCCTCGGACGAATTGAGCAGGAGTCTCCAGGTCGTCGCCGCAAAGGCTTTGGGCGCATGCGCCTGAAGCGCTTTCAGCACCAGCCAGATCATCACCGTACCGCCTTTGATGTCCTGCGTACCGGGACCAAAGATCCGATCACCTTCGACCTGCCAGTGGAAATCATTGCGCACCTCTTCTTCCGGTGGGAACACGGTATCGAGATGCGAGATCAGGGCAAGGTTCTTTGGACCGTGCCCGCGCCGGGTGAGGACGAGATGTTCGCCGAAATCGGGATTCGTGGATGGAACAAACTCCGCGATGAAACCCAGCGGCGCGAAGGCGTCGGCGGTGAATTGGCCGAGGTGTCGCAGGCCGTCGCGATTCAGGGTGAAGCTATTAATCCCCACCATTTGGCGGAGCATTTCCAGCGCCGCGGGGAATTGGGCGGCGAGGAACTGATTGAGAACCGCTGGATTGAGCATGGTGGAAAGGTAAAAAATGATCGTCCGGTTATTAACGTAGCGCCGTCGAGAGCTGTGCCGCGCGGGTCTCGTGGTCCGTCACCGGCGGATGGCTTCAACGTGCTTGCCGCGAATCTTCGGGGTCTTGAAATCCCACAGCAACCAGTCGTCGTCCGGGACGAAACGGTTGAGTTTGGCGTCCCATTTCTTCGGGAGATTCTGGTTGAGTTTTTCGACGAAGGGTAGGAGCGGACGCTTCGGTGGGAATTGCTTCTCCTGGCGATCCAGGGCGATGTCGGTGTGCCAGCCAAAGCGATTGCGATAACGCGCGAAGCCGAAGCCATCGAAGAAATTCTCACCACCGACGAGTGGGATATACCAGAGGCTGGGAATGCCGCGTGGGTTTTCCTTGATGGGAATCTCCATTTCCAAGCGTTCCAGCAAAGCCAATCCGCCGGGATCGGCTTTCAATCGCTCACGCAGTTCGTGCAATGCCGGAAACACGACCGGCGGGCTGACGAAGAGCACGGGCTTGTGCTGAAGGGTCGCCATGATAATCTCGTGCGGCGTGCCGACGCTGTAGATGTTCGTCGGGCAATAGGAGATGCTGAAGTCGCTGGTGTCCACCATTCGCAGGTCAATATGGAGCGTCTCCCAGAATTGCTTCGCGCACCAGGCACGGGCCTGCGCCCCCGATTTGCCGCCGGCGTAGGTCCAGCGGCGGCGGATGCGGTCGCCGCTCTTCGCATCTTCGCGCCCGTATTCGTGCAAGCCACGCACCTCCGGCTTGAACCACGGGTCAAACACGGTGACGCCCATCTCCTGGAGAAACTGACTGACCCGATTGCGCCAGCCGGATTGCTTCTCCGCCGACCGCGACGCGACAAAATCCATCGGACCCGAGAGATAAACGCGCGCGCCCTGCAACAACCGGCTTTTTGGTTTGGTGCGTGCCATGCCGGAGACGATAGGAGTCGCCGGGCGGAGACTCAAGTCGGGAGAATGGCCGGTTCGTGTCACCGGAAATTTGCGTCGTCAGTCGAGCACGGGTTCGCTAAGTTCAATGAGTGTTATCGTCAAAACCATGGAAACCCGAGGCCGTGCTGCGCCTGCTGTTCGGGATATTCATGTGCGTTGCCTTGGGCACGGTGCTGACCTTGCTGATACGAGGGGGAAGCAATTCGAAGACGGATCTGTCCCTGGGCCGGATGCTCCTCGGCGTCTTGAGCTTTCAGGGCGCGGCGCTGTTGCTGGTTTGGCGCTTCGTCCGCGAGCACGATCTGCGTTGGGCGGAAGCCTTTGGTTTTCGCAACCAGGCAGGCAGCGCCGTCCTGTTCGGCACTCTGGCCGTGATCGTGTTTTTTCCCATGGGGCGAATGTTACAACTCCTCTCCCTCCATATCCTGACTTGGCTGCAGCTCGACCCCACTGCACAAACCGCGGTGGAAGTTTTGCGCCTCGCCAGTCGCGGGCCGGGGCTGATCGCCTTCGGGTTGGTCACCATCGTAGTGGTCCCATTGGCCGAAGAACTGGTCTTTCGCGGGATTCTATACCCGGCCATCAAAGGTTATGGCTTTCCCCGGCTGGCGCTCTGGGGCACGTCGGCGCTTTTTGCCGCCATCCATTTCAACCGTGCCATTTTTCTGCCGCTGCTCCTGCTGGCGCTGGTGCTGACCTGGCTCTACGAAAAAACGGGTAACCTGCTGGCGCCCATTGTGGCGCACAGTTTGTTTAACGCGGTGAACCTGGGCTTTTTCCTTCTGTCCGAGGAATTCAGCCGCGCTCTGCCGGCCCAGCCATGAACGAGTTTGAACTCATTTCCCGACTCACACGCGCGCTGCCAACCAATGAATCCGTCATCATCGGTGCGGGCGATGATTGCGCCGTGCTCGATGTGGGCATTGGCGATCGATTGCTGCTGTTCAAAACGGACGCGGTCGTGCAGGGAATACATTTCGCCGCAGATGTACCGCCCGAAAAAATCGGGCGCAAGGCGCTCGCCCGGTGTCTGAGCGACATCGCCGCCATGGCCGGCACGCCCACGGCGGCCGTCGTGACGTTGGCACTTCCGGAGAAATTTGAGCCGGAGTTTGTAGAGCAGGTTTATGCCGGGATCAACGCCCTGGCGCGACAGCACGATGTGGCCATCGTAGGCGGCGAAACGACCACGAATCCCGGGGGGCTGCTGATTTCGGTGGCGTTGATTGGTCATGTGCCTCGCGGAAAAGTTCTGCTGCGTTCGGGCGCGAAGGAGGGCGATGCGATCTTCGTCACCGGCGAACTCGGCGGCTCGCTTGCGGGCCGGCATCTGGAGTTTGAGCCGCGTCTGGCCGAGGGGCGCTGGCTGGGGGAACATTTCCCCATTCATTCGCTCATGGACGTGAGTGACGGACTGGCGGGCGATCTCCGGCATATTCTCAAGGCCAGCGGCGTCGGCGCGCAACTGCACAAGTCGGCGATCCCAATCAGCCGGGTGGCGAAAGCCATCGCCCGCAAGGGCGACGCCGCCAAGCCCGCTTTCGTGGCGGCGCTCACAGACGGGGAGGACTTTGAGTTGTTGTTCACGGTGGCGAGCAAGAACGCCGTGCCGCTGCTCGACGCGTGGAAAGCAACTTTTCCCAAGCTCAAGTTAAGTTGCATTGGAAAAATTATCGCGGGCGAAGGCATCAAACTGCGCGATGAAACGGGAATTCGCCCATTGACAGTTCATGGTTACGTTCATTTCTCATAGCCCGGCGGAGACGGAATCGCTTGGCGAGCAGTGGGGCCGCGCTGCGCACCCCGGCTGGGTCATCGCGTTGAGCGGCGATCTCGGCGCGGGCAAGACGCAACTCGTCAAGGGCCTCGCCCGCGGGTTGGGAATATCGATGCGAGTACATTCACCGACATTCACGCTGGTCAATGAGTACAGCGGCGGACGGCTCCCACTGTTTCACCTGGATCTTTACCGGCTTGAAACCTCGGAGCAGATGCACAGAGCCGGGCTGGAGGAATACTTGCAGCCGGAGGGCGTGTCCGTGATTGAATGGGCGGAACGGCTCGCAGAGCGCGGAGGGCCGAGGGCGGAGAGCGGAAAGATGCTCCGGGTAACGATTGAAGTTTTGAACGAGAGGGAACGACGGATTGTTTATGAAGATACTGGCCCTTGAGTTTTCGTCCATCCAGCGGAGCGTGGCGGTCGTCTTCGCAGACGCCGACGGTCGCCCGTTGACTACCAGTGAGATTGTGGAAACGGCAACGGGCCATACGATGAAGCCATTCGCAATGATCGAGAAAGCGTTAAAGTCGGCGGGCGTGGAGCGGGAAGGAATTGAGGTGATTGTGGTCGGGCTGGGACCCGGTTCGTACACGGGCATTCGCGCGGCGATTGCGCTGGCGCAGGGCTGGCAACTGGCGACGGGCGCACAACTGCTGGGGGTGAGCAGTGCGGAATGTGTGGCCGTGCAGTTTCCAACCGAAAGCATCACGGGCAAGTTCAGCGTGGTGATTGACGCGCAGCGGCAGGAATTTTATCTGGCGGGCTATGAGATCGGCCCGGGTGGGCGGCGGCAACTTTCGCCCTTGCGACTGGCGACACTCGCGGAAATGCGCGAACGCGAGGCGGCCGGGGAGCGGTTGGTGGGGCCGGAGGTGACGCGGTGGTTTCCGAAGGGGCAGCTCCTATTTCCGCGCGCAGCCCGGCTCGGGGAAAGCGCGGCAGAGCGAAGCGATTTTGTGGCGGGCGAAAAACTGGAGCCGATTTATTTGCGGGAAACCACATTCACCAAAACGCCGCCAACGCGCGCAACATGATTCCTCTACTCCGGCGGCCGCTGCGGGCTGAAAAAAGCCAGAGCCGCAAGTCCGCACACCCAGCGGTGCGGGGGTTAAGCGCGCCGACTTTTTTTGAGCCGATTGCGTTCGCGCAGGAACTCGACTACAGCTGGCAGGATGGACAGGAAGATGATGGCCAGCACCACGAGGGAGAAGTTCTTACGCACGAACTCCAGATTGCCGAAGAAATAGCCCGCCGGCACCAGCAGCCCGATCCAGAGCAATGCGCCCGCAACGTTGAACA
>JANOHH010000834.1:0-4263 GCA_031406395.1 Verrucomicrobiota bacterium
CGAACGCGATGAGGTCGAGGTCGAGCGGGCGGGGTTCGTTGAGAACCTGCTTGGGGCGCCGCCCAAATTCCCTTTCGATTGCTTGCAACTTCGCGAGCAGCGACTCCGGGGTTTCCCGCGTGCCCGGCATCAACGAAACCACGGCATTTACAAACGGCGATGAACCGGGCGGGCAATCTACGGGCGAAGTTTGCCAGAGCGAGGATTGCAAGATCGGCAACACGGAGAATTCCTCCAGCTGGCTGATGGCCTCGCGAATGATGCGCGCCGAATCGCCGAGATTCGAGCCGAGGGCGATAACGGCAATGGAGGCTTGGCGATTCATCGGCGTAGGTCAGGCGTCGCGCCCGACTCCATCTTCAAGTTCTCGAGCAGAATGGCACACGGAAAGAATTGAGACCGGCGCGACGCCTGTCCTACCCCAACCCCAAGACATCCTGCATGTCGTAGCGGCCCGGCTTTTGTTTCACGACCCACAGCGCCGCGCGCAACGCCCCGTTGGCGAAGGTATCGCGGCTCGAAGCCTTGTGCGTCAATTCCACCCGTTCCCCTTGGGCGGCGAAAAATAACTGTGTGGTCCCCCACCACATCGCCGCCGCGCATCGAATGCATGCCAATCTCCTCGGCTGTGCGTTCGCCAACGATGCCCGCGCGGCCATGCCGGACCACCTGGGCGAGTTGCTGGTGACGAACGTCTGCAAGAATCTCTGCCAGCGATTTGGCCGTGCCGCTGGGGGCGTCCTTCTTTAAGCGATGATGCATCTCCACGACTTCGAGATCGTAGCCGGGACCAAGAATTTCCGCCGCCTTGCGCGTGAGCCAGAAAAGCGTGTTTACCCCCGTGGAATAGTTGGACGCGAGCACGATAGGGATCCTTGATGCGTGCTGGGTGATGCGTGATTTGTCCGTATCGGTATGACCAGTCGTTCCAACGACCAAGGCTTTTGCGTGGCGACCGCAAAGTTCCGCGATGGCGACTGTCGCCGTATGCAAACTGAAATCCACCACCACATCGCAGCGCGCAATGTCGTTGGCGAGGTCGTCGCCCTGATCAATCTGACCGACGATTTCGAGTTCACGGTGTTGCGGCACGCAGGCAACCAGTGCCTGGCCCATGCGCCCCTTGGCGCCGGTAATGATGACGCGCGTCATTTCAAAACTCCGCAAGCTTTCAGGGTCCTCCGCAACTTCTCCCGGCTCGCCGCGCTGATGCGCACCAACGGCAGGCGTAAATCCTCTTCCATAATCCCCATCATGGCCAACGCCGCCTTCACCGGACACGGATTGGTTTCGATAAACAAGTCTTTGAACAGCGAATAAAACTTGTCGTGCAACTTGAGGGCCAGCGAGGTATTGCCCGTTGCATAGGCGCGCACCATGTGGGCGACTTCGCGGGGGATGACATTGGACGCCACGCTGATGACGCCCTGCGCGCCGACGGCCATGAAGGGAAGCGTGAGCGAATCGTCACCGGAGAGAATCGTGAACTTCGGGCCCAGCACCGCGCGCAGTTGGGACACTCGATCCGGGTTGCCACTGGCCTCCTTGATACCGACGATATTGACGCTGTCGTGTGCGAGGTGATTCACGGTGTCCACGGCAATCTCGACGCCGCAGCGTCCGGGAATGCTGTAAAGGAGCACGGGCAACTTGGTGCTGCGCGCGATGGCGTGGAAATGCTGAAACAAACCATCCTGCGTTGGCTTGTTATAGTACGGGGCCACCTGCAGGGACGCATCCGCTCCGACCTTCTCGGCCTCCTGGGTCAGGTAAATGGCTTCCTTGGTCGAGTTGCCGCCGGTGCCCGCGATGACTTTGATCTTGCCGGCGGCAAATTTCACCGCCAGCGCAATGAGCCGGATATGCTCCTCGTAATCCACCGTGGGAGATTCGCCCGTCGTGCCGACGGGCACAATGCCATCCACACCACTCTTGATCTGAATTTTGATCAGATTTTCAAACGCAAGTTCGTCAATCTGACCGTGGTTGAACGGAGTAACAATCGCTGTGTAGGTGCCGGTAAATATCATGATTCAGCTTTCAAAGCGTCGAAGGATTAGTGAAATCAGCCCGTTTGGCGAGTCAGAACTTCCCGGAAATGTGCATCCATGCGTATCGTGTTCTTGGCATGGCATGGATTTGGAATTGAAAACCGCGCCACGGCCAGCCACATTCAGCGCATGACGAAATCCGTTTTTACCGGGCCGGTTTACGTGGTGCGCGACAACATTGACACGGACCAGATCATCTCCGCGCAGTACCTGAACCTCGTCCCGACGATTGCCGAGGAATACGAGAAACTCGGCAGTTACGCGCTCGATGGCCTGCCCAAATCGCTTTACCCTCTCCGCTACGTCAAGGACGGTCAGCTCGACAGCGAATATCCCATCGTCGTGGGCGGACGCAATTTCGGCTGCGGCAGCTCACGCGAACATGCGCCCATCGCGCTGGGGTCGGCCAAATGCGAGATCGACCTCGCCGAAAGTTTCGCCCGCATCTTCTTCCGCAATTGCGTGGCCACCGGGGAGCTTTACCCCTGCGAAATCAAGGAGCGCCTTTGCGACGTGCTGAAAACCGGCGAGGTCGTAACAGTGGACCTTGACGCTGCGACCGTGACCGTGCAAGCCACGGGCAAGGTTTATGGTTTCAAACCTTTGGGTGATGTGCGTCCCGTGGTGGATGCGGGCGGATTGTTCAACTACGCACGCAACAGCGGCATGATCGCCAGATAGCCCTCCCGGAATATCGCGCGGCTGAAAAGCATCTGCGAACCGAGCGCCCGTGTGGCCTGTTTGCATCAACCGCGACCGAAGTGACCCAAGCCCGCTTACCCGAGGGCCGGCGCCGGCAGTTCGCAACAACCAAGTCGAATTTTCCAACCGCGCTCTGATCAGAACGCAGGCACAAGTTCCACCCGCTTGCCAGGCGTGGCGACCACGTCCTCGCCCTTTGCCCAGACGCTGTCATTGATCAGCAACTTGAATTGAAGCTTGTCCTTGGACGCAACGATCAAGCGCCAGGTTTGCGAATCCACACACTCCAGCGGGGTGCCACGGTCCCAGGAGAGCCCCTCGCCCTGTCCCCGCAGGAAAAGGCGGTTGCCGAAGCCCACGTCAATCTTCGCTTCGATGGTGATCGGGGAGGTCGCTGCAACACTCGGCTTTTCAACCGAGGCCGCTTTCACAGCGCTTTTGGCCGGAGCGGTTTTCACAGACGTCTTAGCGAATGCAGGAGCAGCAGGAGCGGTGGCAGTGGCGACAACTTTCTTAATGGTTTTTTTCATACGGTTCACGAGGTTCAGGTTCATTATCAGTTCATTTCTATCTACGTTGGTTAATGCACGACATCCGTCGTCTCCGGGTTAAGGGAAAACCGCGCATCAGCCGGAACAAAGCTATGGCCGTGCCAGAGGCGGTTGCCAACGGGGGTTCGCAATCGCAGGAAGCGCGACTGCCCAACCATCCAACCTTTGCAAATTAGACGCGCTTCGTCAATTGCATTCCCAGGCGAAGTAGCTTGTGGACCTCGGCGTCGGTTTTAGCCTCGGCGTAGATGCGCAGGATCGGTTCGGTGCCGGAGCCGCGCAGCATGAGCCAGGAACCGTCTTGCGCCACAAATTTCACGCCGTCCAGACTTTTCACGACCGCCAGGGACGAACGGAGTAATTTTGCCGGCGGACAGCGCTTGAGAAAATCCATGAGCGCGCCGCGTTTCTCCAACGGGAAATGGGTGTCAATTCGTCCGTAACGATGCGGGCCGAACTCTTTCTCAAGCTTCGCGATCAACTGGTTGAGCGGCTTGCGCTCGACAGCGAGCATTTCCAGCAGCATCAAACCGGCGGCAATGCCGTCCCGTTCCGGGATGTGCCCCGGAAAACCAATCCCGCCACTTTCCTCCGCGCCGAGCAGCACGTTACCCTTGAGCATCTCCGCGCAGACGTATTTGAAGCCGACGCCCGTCTCGACCAGTTCGATGCCGTACGCCGCACACATCTTGTCGAGCATCGACGTCGTGGTGAGCGCCTTGACCATGCGACCGCGCAGCCCGCGATTGACGAACAGATGTCGCAGCAGCAGGCAAATCAGTATGTGGGTGGTTAGATAGTTGCCCCGCCCATCCATGCCGCCGACGCGGTCCGCGTCCCCATCGGTCACGAGACAGAGATCATGCGGATGTTTCCGAAGATAAATCTGGCTCCGCTTATAGTTGGCCTCGATCGGCTCGGGATTGATACCACCGAACAGCGGATCATGCGCGCCGTTG
>JANOHH010000839.1:0-2222 GCA_031406395.1 Verrucomicrobiota bacterium
ACTGTCCAGACGCAAACTTCGCCCGCCCCAGCCGTCCGCAACACGCGGGCGCACGCGCTCGTCGTTGCGCCGGTGGTGAAAACGTCGTCCACCAAGATCACCCGTTCGCCCTGCAAACGCTGGTCGCTGTGCCGGGCGAAGGCGCGCCGGACGTTTTCGGCGCGCTGGGTCTTGGTGAGCAGGGTCTGGGTGCGCGTGGGTTGGACGCGGCGCAAGAGGCGGGAGTTGAGGGGCAGGGCGAGCGCCCGGGCAAGCGGCGCGGCGAGACGATCGGCCTGATTAAACTCGCGCTCGCGTTCCTTCCGATGGTGCAGCGGCACCGGCACGATCAAATCCCAGTTTTCATCACTCAAGGCGGGGAGCGCCGCGCGCAGTAACAGGTCAATAAGAAAGGGTTCGAACCAGAGGGCCCGGGAGTATTTGTAGCGATGGATGGTTTCCAGGACCACACCGCGCGCGGAGACGGCGGAACGCGCGGAACAGAAGTGGAGGTCCATATCCCGGCAATTGGCGCATTCGAAGGGCGTGGCGATCTCACCCGCGAAGGGCACGCCGCAGCGCTCGCAGAAGGGCGGTTTGATGAAGCGGACCTGGCTCCAGCATTTCACGCAGACGAAACCCTCGCCGGGAGTTGCTCGCTGTTCGCCACAGAGTTGGCAGACTTCCGGATAAAGCAACCCGAGCCCCGCCTTGAAACAGCTGGTAAACGGTGCGGTATTCATGACCGGACAATAGGATTTGATTTCAGGCGCGCCAAGCCGGAAGTGAAATGCGGATCCAGGAATCGTCGGTTTGGTATGCCAAAAAAGTGGCGATTCGCTGCGCCGCGTGGTAGTAAAGGCGTGTGTTAGGGATTTTCAAGAAAACCAGTGCCCCGATTTCGACCGGCCCCGGACCGTTCGGCAAATTTCAATTGCACGAACTGATCGCCAGCGGCGGCATGGCCGACATCTGGCTCGCCACGGATGGCAAAGGCAAGCCGTGCGCGCTCCGCCGGCTGCTGCCGGATTTGCAGGGCGACGCGACGGCCCGGAAGCGATTCTTTCAAGGTTGCGAGGCGTTGGAAAAATGTCAGGGCAACGAGTGCGTCATCGGCTACCTCGAACATGGGAAGATTGACGGGCAGCAATACCTCGCCATGGAATACTTGGAGGGCGCGAATTTGAAGGTACTCTACGCGCAGCACGATCCGGTGCTGCTGGAGAACGTCGCGCAGATCATCATTGATGTGGCCTCGGCGCTGGAGCACATCCACGAATGCGGCTACATGCACCTGGACGTCAAACCGGAGAACGTCATCGTCTCGCGCAACGCGGCCGTGCGCGTTGTGGATTTCGATCTCGCGCAACCGATCACGGAGAAGCCGCGGAAGGTTACCAAGAATCCCGGCACCCCCGCCTATATGGCGCCGGAACAATTGTCCGGCCAACCGATTGACCAGCGCGTGGATGTGTTCGCCTTCGGCGTGGCCGCCTACGAATTGCTGACGAACCAAAAGCCCTTTCCTGGCGAAACCTCCGTCGAAATTCTCCGGGCGCAAACGGATCGTTCGGATTTCCTGATGCCGCGCCAGTTGAATCCGGATGTGCCAGTGGGTCTGGAGCGGGCGATTCTCAAGTGCATCGAGCGCGAACCGGACAAGCGTTATCTGTATTTGAGTGTGCTGGTACGGGACCTAAAGGCTGCGCTTTACGTTTGACAATGTTCCTGAGTAATCCACTACCCGCTTGCCCTGCTTGCGGGCTTGATATTGTTCACCAATCAACTTCTAGGTGGCAGCGCGGCATTTATCGAGTGTGGTGTTCGGCTCCCACTTGAGCACTTTCTTGGTGATCGTGTTGTCGGAGTTGCGGCGGGGCCGGTGATCCATTCCAAGGGGCGTGATGAAAACTCAGCACTGGCCTGAGCAGAGAGATTACTTTTTTGGGGGCTGAACTGCACTTTTGATCATTTTCTCGATATCCTCGTGCTTGAACTCAATTGCTATCCCGGCGGCAGTTTTCCCATCGGCGGCAGTCACCCCGTCTACTCTTCTGACATGCTCGGTCGACCCGCCGGACTGAAACGTGTTCACATCGTGGATTCGGCAAATTTCCAAACCGTCGCGAGTTCGACAATCGGCTACATGTCGAGGCCTGAAAAATTCGGGCGTTGCAACGTTTGGCCATGCCAAGCACGTTGATTGCACCCAATACCGACGTCTTCATCGTCTTGATCGGATT
>JANOHH010000858.1:0-3865 GCA_031406395.1 Verrucomicrobiota bacterium
GCTGTGGAAATTCCTGGGCCAGCACAAACGGATGTGTTGGGAGGAAATCAAACGCTCCTTCAGCAAGGAGCTTTTCTGCCAGTCGCTGCAACGGCTCGTGCCCGAGATCCGCGCAGAGGATCTGGAGACCGGAGGCGCCGGCGTGCGTGCACAGGCGATGTCACCCGACGGCACGCTCGTGCAGGATTTCAGTTTCGTGCGTGGGCGTCGGGCGTTGCACGTCCTCAACGCACCCAGCCCGGCGGCCACCGCGGCGCTGACCATTGGGGAGGAGATTGCCAGCCAACTGGTCGGGCAGATTCAATAAAGTGTCGCCCTGCGCGCATCAACCTCGACCCGCTCCCGGTCGCCTTACAGTTGGAGTGTCCGCCCCGCGTTTTAAGGCGGCTCCGATGGAAGCTCCTCCCGAGCGCTTGCGCGTCAGCGTGGTCGCCGTGCCTCGCGCGTTTTTGCTCGCCTTTGAAATTCTCCCGACCGTTGCCCAGTTGCCAAACCGATGTTGGCCCTCCGGCGACACAGCAGCGCCACTTGCGCGAGCGGATATCGGTCGTTTCAACTCCTTCCGTTTCCTGCTGCCGCAATAAATTTTGACAATCATCACCCGAACCAAACACGGTTTGCGTCTGAGTCAGCACGGCGTGGTGATCAGCGAACTGCGCACCGCGCCGGGGCCGACCCACAGTGTGTTTGATGTACTGGCGGCCGTGATTGCCGTCCTGGCTCCACCGGGGCGCATCGGCGTGCTGGGTTTTGCGGGTGGCGGCATGATGGCGCCGTTGCGCGGGCTGGGGGTGGCCTCCGTGATTGATTCCGTGGACTTGGACCGCGCGGGATACGATCTCTTTGGTCAACATTGCCCGCAATGGACGGGCGGAGTGAAGTGGGAACAGGCCGATGCCGTCGCCTGGCTGCGCCAACAACCCGCCGAGTTTGGTCTGCTTATGGATGACTTGTCGGTGCCGCAGGACGGCGATGTGTTCAAACCTGCCATCAGTTGGAAGGTTTTGCCCGAATTGATACGCCTACGGCTTCGCCCGGGCGGTTTCGGCGTGTTCAACCTGTTGCCCGCTTCTGGCGGCACTTGGAACTCAGACCTGACGCGCATCGTGGGGTTGTTTGGGGCGGCCCGGATCATAACCCTCGATGAATTTGAAAACCGCATCCTGATCGCCGGCGACGTTCTGCCGATTGCACGTGAATTGGGCTCACTACTGCGACAAGCGCTTCGTCGTCTTTGTTCGCGCCAAGCCGGCCGGATTCAGGTGAGCCGGGTCACCGCAAAGGATTAAGCGGCGTAGGCTGCCGTAAGCAGTATGGAGTTGAGCCCGCGGGCGGCTACCGCGGATCATCTTTGAAACGAAACCGCGGGCGGCCTGTGAGCTCAGTGCTGGTAATAGACGGACACCAGTATTTCTCCACGTGTTCAACCACCAGGTCCGTTCCTGCAAAATGGTTCACCTTGGGTGACATGCGATGATCATACATCGTGTCGGTCATGTCGCGCACCAACACCACATTTTTCCCGACCTTGACCATTTGCCGGATGCCAAAGGGCCGGCCCAAGACGCACATGTTCAGATGCACGCCCATCAAGATCACGTTATCGATGCCGCGGGCTTGAAGTAAATTGTAGGTTTCCGGTCCGCTGTCCGTGATGGCATCCGGCTCGGCCATGTCGATGCGGGCAATTTGCCGGGTCCAAGCTTCACGGATTTGGCACTTCACCGGGCAGTCGCAACCCATGTCCGAGTCATCAATCGGCAGTTCACCCTCCCGTGTGGCGTCGGGCCAGCACCAGGTGGTGCCCCAGCGTTCCGCCGTGGCCAGCGCCACCGGCGGTCGGACCATCGGCGCGTTTTGAGCCCGCTGGCGTTGGGGCGTGTCTTGGTAGAAAGCCACGACGCTGCTCGGCGAATGAATGATGAATACCCCTTTGGCCCGGGCCGCCTTCACGACTTCGTTCATCGGCCCGGCCAGTTCCGTGACCCGGCGGGCAGCCGACTGGCACCAGTGGTCATCCCACATGTCACAAACGATCAGCGCAGTTTTGGTCGGATCCCATTCCACCTTTTTCTCCTGCACCGAAAAGTTATTCGTAGTGGCCGCTCCGGTTTTTACGCGCGACCGCAGCGTGAGCTCCAGATGGCTCTCGGCACTTCTGAGCGTTGAAAGCATGGCACACAGCAGCAAACCTCCGGTAATAACTGGCCGGCTGATCAGGAGTTGAATGGGCGACACTCCCTTCTTCTAAGTCAGCCGAGTGAAACAAGCAAAGTGAAAATGTCGCTGCCGTGCGCCTATTTCCATCACGCCCGAACTCCTCAAAGCTTCCCGTCCGGGGACGATCTGCTTAACGCCGCCCACCAAACCCACGCGATCAGCCCCGGTTGCAATGGCAGCCGCAGCCACAAGATCAGAGGCGAGGCGTTGAGGCCGGGCATGTGCCCTTGAAGTGCCACATGGAGGTTGGCCGGAAACACTGCGATCAACAGCGCGATCAAACCCCACCCCGCGATCCGCCGGTATTTCGAGAAAAGCAGCCCCAGTCCCCCGACGATTTCTGCTGCGCCAGACACGACATTGGCCATCTCGGGCGCCGGGAGCCAAGGCGGCATCATGCCGAGATAGATTTTCGGACTGAGGAAGTGGTTGCTGCCCGCGAGTACGAAAAAGATGGCCAACAGCAATCGTCCGGCGATTCGCATGCCTGAGTAATGTTTCTTCGTGCTCATTTGTATCATCACAGCCACGCAGCCACCGCGGAGGATAACCTACTGGCTACATCCGCAGCCAAGAATGCGGTAAAGGTGCCGGTCAGGACATCCAAGGTTTAGTGTGCTCGCAGCACTAGAACAATGACCATTTCTCCCAACGTGATGACCGCCGTGCCGGCCGCGAGCCACGGCGAACCCAAATGCGAGTGGCGTATTGGGGCGACTCGCGTCGAGGTCATCGTGGTAAACGCTGAAGCCGCCGATGCGGGGCAATCGGAAGGACAGCACCCGGCTTTGTATGGAGAGATGCCAACTGGCCATGGCATGGAACGGTCCGGCGATTTTGCGGGCGGGCAATCCCAAAACCGTCGGATCGCTAGGACGGGAATGATTGGAAGCCAGCAGCACCCCCGCTCCGGCATGCAGCGAAGCACGCAGCCGATGCGCCCCCACGCACTCCCACGAAGTGATGCCGAAGTTTTTGCGAAGATACGTTGGCAGATACCACTGGATGATCCGCGCCCAGAATGGGCTGAAGCGCGGCGGCACGAAGCGGTAGGGCTTGGCGATGACAATGTTTTGCATGGTTCGGCAATCGCAGACCGAGGACTGGCGCCACGTCCAGGCAACTAGGTTTCCTTTCTCGGAAACAACGGTGCGGGTTCGCCAATCGTCTGGCCAGCGTTCAAGCCGCCCCAGGCAGCGGTGGAGAATTTGTCGGGCGACCCGGGCAAACCGAGTTGGGCGTAAATCTTCGTCGTGGTGTCGGGCAGGAACGGCCAGAGTAACACGGCCAGCACGCGGCAGGTTTCGGCGAGATTATAGAGGACTTCGTCGAGGCGCTGTGCTTGCGCGGGGTCTTTGGCCAGACTGAACGGTTTGGTTTGATCCACGTATTGGTTCGCGCGGGCGACGAGCTGCCAAATTGCTTGCAGCGCGCCTTGCAGTTCGCTCTTTTCCAAGGACGCACGCGTTTCGGCGACGACGCGGTTCGCGTCGGGCGCGAGTTCATCGTGGCGCGCGGGCATAACGCCGTTGCGATACCGTTTTAGCATTGAGAGCGAACGGTTGATGAGATTGCCGAGGCCGTTCGCAAGTTCGGCCTGGTAACGGGACTTGAATCCGGCGTCGGTCCAGTTGCCGTCCGGGCC
>JANOHH010000860.1:0-1668 GCA_031406395.1 Verrucomicrobiota bacterium
GCGAAGGGCAAGCATCCGCCGCAACCACGACCGAGCCGCAACGGAGAAAACCAGGCGTCGCCGTTCATTTGGCGAAAACCGCCGCCGCCGCGTTGGCCATGTCCAGTGCCGTGGCCGGGAAAATCCCCAGCCACAACATTCCCGCGATGCAGACGCAGATGGCGAACTTGATCGGGCTGGAAAGCTGGATGGGCGAAGCATCCGCCACGTTCTTGCTCCAGTAAATTGCCCGGATCACGCCGAAGTAGTAGTAGAGCGAAATTACGACGCCGACGAGCGCAGTGAACGCGAGGCAATAATAGCCATGATTCGCCGGGCCTTTTTCAATCACCGCTTTCAGCAGCAGAAATTTTCCGAAGAAACCAGCCAACGGCGGAATGCCGGCCAGCGAGACCATGGCCAGCGTCATTGTCGCAGCCAGCAGCGGTGAACGTTCGTTCAAGCCCGCCAGCCCGCTGATGTCTTCGTTGTCCAAGTGGCGCATGACGAGAGCAATGACCGTGAACGCCGCAAGGGTTGTGAACAGATAGCCGCTCAAGTAGTAAAGCACCGCCGATTGACCGGCATTGTTCAGCGCTGCCACACCGAGCAGCAGGTAGCCCGCGTGGGCGATGCTTGAGTAGCCAAGCAAACGCTTCAAGTTGCGCTGGGGAATCGCGCAGAGATTGCCGTAGAGAATCGTGAAGGCAGAAATGATTATTAGTAACTTTTCCCAGTGCACCGCGATGCTCGGAATGGCGGTGAATAGGAAGCGCAGCAGCAAGACAAAGCCGGCCGCCTTCGAGCCAATGGCCAGGAACGCAGTCGTGGGCGTGGGCGCGCCTTGATAAACATCCGGCGCCCACATCTGGAAGGGAAACGCGGCAATTTTGAATCCGAGTCCGACCAGAATGAACAGCACTCCGAAAAGGAACACTTTGTTTTCCGAAAACGTGGCCGCAACCATGGCGAGTTCGCTGAAGTTGAATTTGCCCGTGATGCCCCAGACCAGCGCGATCCCATACACCATGAAGGCCGATGACAGCGCGCCGAGGATCAGATACTTCACGCCTGCTTCCAGCGCCACGACTTTGCCGCGCGTGAAACTCGTTAGCACATAAAACGTGATCGTGATGAGTTCGATGGAGACGAACAGCATTACGAAGTCGTTGGACGACGCGGCGAACAGCATTCCCGCCAGCGCGAAAACGATCAGCGAGAAATATTCCGAAACACCCGCGGCGATCCGGTCGGAGAACTCGACGGCTAGAATCAGCACGAGCGCCGCTGCCAGCAGGAAGAAGCGTTTGAAAAACACCGACAAGCCGTCCTGGACAAACATCCCGCCGAATGCCGACTCACCCAGCGAGGCGCAACTGCAATGACTCGTGAAGCTGTTCAGGAACAGCAACCCCAACGCCGCCGCCGCCGCGTAGCCGAGCATTCGCTTGCGCTCCGCCGGCAGCCACAAATCCGCCAGCAGCACCACCAGGCCGAGGCCGACCACCGAGATTTCCAATGACATCAAAGAAAGGTTCATCAATTCGCCGTAAAAGTAGGGCGGGCGTCTCGCCTGCCTACAAGACCGTCTCGGTCTTGATTCTCTTTTTTGTCTGCGAATTGATGAACCTTTCTTTGATGTCATTGGAAATCTCGGTGGTCGGCCTCGGCGTGGTGGTGCTGCTGGCG
>JANOHH010000882.1:0-6007 GCA_031406395.1 Verrucomicrobiota bacterium
GGGAGTGCCGGATGCGCCCGGACCGTGTCCTTGGTGGCAGCGCGGAGGATTTCAGGGAACAGCAATCCCCCGAGGGCGATACGGCCGGCGGCGAGTCCGGTGGACTTGAAGAAGTGACGGCGGCTAAGCAGGTGAAGATGCTCGTTTTGTGGATTCATAAGGGCCTAATTCTTGTTCAACGTTTCATCCAGGTTCAACAGCAGGCTGGCCACCATGGTGTAGGCCGCAAACTCCGACGGGTTCAACTTTGCATCCACGGGTGATTCGCCAACGGAGATGAGTTTCTTCGCCGCCTCCGGGTCATCTCCATACTTGGTGAGAAATTTCTTGAGCGCACCTTGCAAGGCGGCCCGCTCACTCGCCGACGGTTGTCGCGCGGTCACGAGCTTGAAACCAAAATTCAGGCGGTCATCGGCATTCGCGGATTGTTCGAGCATCCGCGCGCTCAAATGCCGCGCCGCTTCGACGTAGGCGGGGTCGTTCATCGTCACCAACGCTTGCAACGGCGTGTCCGTACGCTCGCGCCGCGTGCAATACTTCTCACGAGACGGCGCGTCAAAGGTGCTTAGATAGGGCGGCGGTGCGGTGCGTTTCCAGAAGGTGTATAGGCTGCGGCGATACAACGCCTCGCCGTGGTCCTGCTCGAACTTGGCCGTATTGCTCGAAGTGTAACCGACCGCCTCCCAGATGCCGGACGGTTGGTACGGCCGCACTCCGCGCCCGCCCATTTTCTCGACCAACAGCCCGCTCACGAACAGCGCATTGTCGCGAATCATTTCGGCGTCGAGTCGGAAACGCGGTCCGCGCGCGAGCAGACGATTCACCGGATCGGCCTGCCAGAGTTTGGGTGTGACACTCGAATTCTGGCGATAGGTCGCGGACGTGACGATTAAACGCAGTAGGTGTTTCACATCCCAATCGTGCGGCGGCTGGGAGTTGAGGGTTGCGGGTGGGCGCTCGGCGGGCTGCATGAACTCACAAGCGAGCCAATCCAACAATTCAGGATGCGACGGCCATTCGCCTTGCGCGCCGACATCGCCGGAAGTCTTCACGAGACCAGTGCCAAAGAACTGTTGCCAGAGGCGATTCACGGTCACGCGCGCCGTGAGTGGGTGGTCCGGGCGAACGAGCCAGCGCGCAAGATCGAGGCGATTGGTCGTGGGGCTGTTGGCGGCCAGCGGCGGCAGCACGGCCGGCACTGCGGGCGACACCGGTTCGCCACGTTGATCGTATTGACCGCGTTTGAGAATAAAAGCGCCCCGGGGCTTTTCCATTTCCTGCGAGATCATGGTGGCGACCAGCGCATTGTCCAAATCGTCCCGCTGCTTGCGGGTTTCGGCCAGCGCTTTCTCCAGGGGCGCGAGCGTGGCACGCGCCGGGGTATAAATGTGGGCGATGTAGTATTCGCGCAAAATTTCCAGCTGCGCCTCGGTCCGCTTGTCCGTGTCGGCCTTGAGAGCGTCGGCGACTTCCTTGGGCAAATCCTTTTTTTCTTTGGCTTTTTCTTGCTGTTCCCAAGCCAACAGCGAGACGCCCGCCCAATCCTCTTGAGCGGTCGCCGTGACGGTGCCGGCCCGGTCCCAATAAACCGTCCCCCCAAATTGCGTGAATGCGATTCCGTCAATCTTCGCGCCGGATTTAAGCTCCAGCTTGCCCGCGTCAATTTCCAGCCGCACCCATTCGCCCAGCTTCGGCAAGCCACCCTGGAGCAGTTTCTGCGACGTGCCTTTCGTGCCGAAAGCGATCGCGTCCTCGTCGCCCCAGTTGGCGCGGTGCAGCCATTCGCTGGTATGGTATTGAAGCATGATCGCTTTGGGCGGGTCCGCTGGATCGAGATAAACGTAGGCGAACAGCGTGTCGCCTGCGCCGACGATCAGCGGGACCGATGCCTTCGTGAAAAAGTCCTGGGCCAGGCCTTCGTCCTTGCGCATGATGGCTTTCTTCCCGCTATGAACTTTTTCAGTTTCAACCCACTTTAATGCTCCAACCGTGCCGTTGGCTTCCGCCTTGGCCCCCTTCGGGAAATCATCCTCCACCCAGACGAAATCGGCGGGTGAATTCGTGGCCGGGCTCGGAGTGCGCTCCGGCTCGGTGTATTTGATTTTGGCGACCTCCGCGCGAATCTGTTTTTCCATGACCGCGATGGATTCCTTGAGTTGTCCGAGTTTTGTCTCTTGATCCGGCGTCGGCAGCTTCATCGTCGGAGCGGGCAACAACGCGTTGCCGTCCATCGCCTTCTCGTTGAAGTTGTTGAAGAACGCGTAGAACTGGTAAAACTCCTTCTGCGAAATCGGGTCGAACTTGTGATCGTGGCAAGCCGCGCAGCCGACCGTCAAACCCATCCACGCCGACGCGGTGGTCTCGGCGCGGTCCACGGCATAACGCACGTAAAACTCATCGTCAATCGCGCCCCCTTCGCTGGTACTGACGTTGCAACGATTGAAACCGCTGGCGATTTTCTGCTCGCGGGTGGGCGCCGGCAACAAGTCGCCGGCCAGTTGTTCCACCGTGAACTCATCGAAAGGCTGATTGCGATTGAATGCGCTCACGACCCAATCACGATACGGCCACAGGGAGCGCTCGTTGTCGAGGTGCAGCCCGTGGGTATCGCCGTAGCGCGCGACATCGAGCCAGTACCGCGCTTCGTGTTCCCCGTACCGTGGCGATTGCAGCAACCGGTCCACGAGGCGCTCATAGGCCTCCGGCTTGGTGTCGGCCAGAAACGCGTCCACCTCAGCCGGCGTCGGCGGCAGGCCGGTTAGATCAAACGTCACGCGGCGAATCAGCGTGGCTTTGTCCGCTTCCTTGGCCGGGAGCAACCGTTCTTTGTCGAGTCGCGCGAGGATGAAAGTATCAATCGGATTGCGCGGCCAGCGTTTGTTTTTCACGGCCGGCTCGGGTGGACGCTGCGGGGTGATGAACGACCAGTGCGCCTGCCACTCCGCGCCTTGGGCGATCCAGCGTTTCAGCAAATCAATCTGTCGCGCAGTGAGCGTCTTGCCCGTTTTGGCCGGCGGCATCAAGTCGTCTTCATTCTTGGTGGTGATGCGGGCGATCAGTTCGCTTTTGGCGAGATCGCCGGGAACGATGGCGAAGTCACCTGACTTGAGGGGCAATAACGCGCCGTCCTTGAGATCGAGCCGCAGGCCGGCTTTGCGCTTTTCGGCGTCCGGCCCGTGGCAGGTGTAGCAGTTGTCTGAGAGGATCGGGCGGATGTCGCGATTGAAATCCACCTTCGCCGGCAGACTCGCGCCCGGCGACACGACCACCCCACTCAAAGCCGCCACCAGCGTGAGGGCGGGGCGCCAAAAACAATTCAGTTTGCCAGTTATCATGCGATCAAACGAGCGAGCCATGCGTCCCAACGACGTGGAATCGACTGCAAGTTAAACAGCGCTGGAGTTTAGTCAACTTCAAGGGCACAAGAAACCATTAGCACGGACAACCTGAGGAGCGAGCGAGGGAATTGTATTTTGTCCGACCAAATGAGAAGCCACGCCCCCGTTCGACTGCGCTCGGCGTCTGCCCGGGCTCGGGTGTAAATCCTTGATCTACATTTGACCTGCAACAGGTCGCGGCCTAAAATCGCCGCATGAAGCCACCTCAAGCCAGCCCAATTCTGCGAGGACTGACTCCCGGTCAATTGCCCTGTTTGGCAAGGGCATGAGCGCGATCTCGGAAATTGTATGCGGCGGTGGGTGGAAAGGAACTCGCTCTGAGCGAGTCAGAGTGAAGGCTTGGATTGCACTTCTTGCAGCTATTGTTTCTGGTGTCGCGGCAGCGATCGCGACTGAGCCAGTGTGGGCGATCTGTGCAGGCATTCCAGCCGGTTTGAGCTTGCTGACTTCTGTCGTGCTATTCATACGAGAGCGGCCGCGAGTGGTTGAGTTTCCCTCGGGGCGTGCAGGCCATGATCCTAGGAACTTGTATGGCGCGACTGGCAGCAACGTGCCCGGAATTGGCTGCACGAATGCCGAGCCACACACGACACCGAATGGCGACTCCGCGGCGCAGTGTGGCAAATCGGAAGCCAGGGAACGACCGCCCTCGGTGAGCTAAATCGTTGACCGCATGAAATCGCTGGCCACACTTGATCCCGATGCTGCAACTAGCCTTGGGGAACAGTTGAGGAACGCAGGCATCGCGTTCGAGATCCGCGCCGTTACCGAGGAGAGTGGCGTAACAGCAGGTGAGTTGTTCGTGCACGAGCAGCATTACGAAGCGGCGTGTAATCTTGTCGATGCTTGGTTAGATGTTGAAGCCGGAAAATCGCGCATGATTTGTCCAAAGTGTCGGTCAGCACATCTGGAGAGTGTGCCGCATGATAGCGTCGAGGTTCTCTTCCGCTGCATGGATTGCGGATGCGAGATTCTAGCTCAAACCTGATGCTGCCTCCAGCAGCACGTCATCGTCGAATGCTCAAGGCAATCTCCCGCTGGAACTCCGGCGAGTTGATCGCAATTGAACAGGACGATTTCGTGCGTTCATGTTTGGTCCTCTTCCCACTGAGCACGTCCTCCCACTCGACATGATAATTACCCGCCGGCAGCAGCAAGATGAGCGACAACGACTGCAGGGCGGGCTTGCCGCGATCGAAGAAGTGGGCTGCGTATTGTTTGCCGGTTTCCATCAGCGCATTGGCTTGCAGCTCGGCCGGCACGCCGGACTTAAGAAAGCCCAAGTCCGGTTTCATCCGCACGCCGTGTTTTGTCCGATCCACAATCGATTTCCATCCGGATCGTTAATCCGAAACTCCGTGAGGCCATAAAAGGTGACGCTCAATTCCGGCACCGCCAAACCTTGCGCGCGCAGTTGCTTGTGATACTCTACCACATCATCGGGGTACAGATAGACGATGGCGTCGCGAAACTTGCCGGGATGGGCATTGATCGATTGGTCCACCATCAAACGACATTCGTCGAAACGGAGCATGGCCCAGCCCCATTCATCATTTCGGTTCTCGACCGCAAACCCCAGCTTCCCACAGTAAAAGTCCACGCTTGCTGGCATGCTCTTGACCGGCAGCATGGGGATCAATCTCGTCATCTTCATAAAATTAACGTTTGGGTTGCGATGCCTGATGCCAGGACTAACCCGGTGCGTGTAAAAGTAAGCGCCACCGTCGGGTCCGGTCCGGGTTACCAACCTCCATGAGGAGAGCCCCCGATCGCGGCACGGACGTGGTGATCAAGCTACTTTCGCGCATTTCAAGGCCCGTTGATGCGGGTGGGTGTCTAACATGAATTACAGTTTCATTGGCGCCATTTCGCGGTTGGCTTTGTGCGGTTGTATTTCACGCTTCACCCTGTGTCAACTCCAGCCGCCGCGGGAAATCGGTCAGCGGGTTCGACTTGCCCGGTTTAATGAATTGAGTCGGGGCGTTCCTGCCACTAGCATCGCGTTTCTAAATTTATGCTAAGAGCTGGAATCGTCGGTCTGCCCAACGTAGGCAAGTCCACTTTGTTTAACGCCGTCACCCGCACCCGCAAGGCGGAGGCGGCGAATTATCCGTTTTGCACCATTGACCCCAACGTCGGCATCGTCACCGTGCCGGACGCGCGGATGTACGAACTGCAAAAAATCGCCAAGACCACCGTCGTCATCCCGGCGGCCATCGAGTTTGTGGACATCGCCGGGCTGGTGAAGGGCGCTTCGCAGGGCGAAGGACTCGGCAACAAATTTCTCACCCACATCCGCGAGGTGGACGCCATCGTGCAGGTGGTCCGCTGTTTCGAGGACGCGGACATTCATCACGTCACGGGCACCGTGGATCCCGTGCGGGACATTGAGGTTATCAACACCGAGCTGGTCCTCGCGGATCTTGAAACCGTGACGAAACGGTTGGAAAAAGTCGCCAAGGACGCCAAGCGCGGCGACAAAGTGGCGATTGCCGAGGAAGCGGTGCTTAAGAAATTCGCGCCCGTGCTGAACGCCGGCAAACTGGCGTTGACCGTCGAGCTGTCTCCCGAAGAAAAGCCAATCGCAAAAAGTTTCTTCCTGCTCACCG
>JANOHH010000906.1:0-3500 GCA_031406395.1 Verrucomicrobiota bacterium
CGCGTGATTCCGAATCAGATCGGCCCAACGCAGCAGCACACTGCCGGCGCCGGCAGGAATCGAGATGTCCTGGTAAAGCGTATTCACGCCGGGTCCGGTTTGGTCGGTCACGACACTGAAGTTGCCCGCAAAGGGTGGCCATGGATCATCGCCGCTGTTCGGAACGAAGGTTCCGTTATTCACCTCGAAATCACCACCGCCCGTGCTTACTTTTGACCAACCAGCAAAAGTGCCAGTCTCAAATCCCCCGTTGACGACCAACTCGGTTTCCGCGCCACTCTGCCAGGAGAGCGCGACGTTCGCGGGCACGTTGGTGGCCAAGTGTGGCGGGTTGGGATTCGACGGCACCGGCGGGCTTTCGTTGTCCAAAACGCTGAGGTTCGCCGCACCGTTGCTGAAACGCGCAGCCGAAGCGGTCACGGTGACACTCTGGGCGCCATCCACCAGCGGGTCGTCCACCAAGGTCAGGTCAAAGTTGGCAAAGAATTGGCCGGCGGTGATGGTGACGCTGGTGGGCATGGTTAGTTCGGTAAGGTCGCTGGAAACCAGAGTCACTTCGAGATTCGTTGCCAACGTGCCGGCGATACTCACGCGGCCGGCGTTGGTCTGCACGCCGGCAGACTCGTAGGCCGAGACCGGCAGGGTGACCGTGAGGGTGAGCGGTTCGTTGTCGAGCACGGTGATCGCGGCGCTGCCGTCGGTCCAATTCTGAACGTGGGCGGTCACGAGGGCGGATTGCGGGCCGTCAATCAGCGTGTCCTCCACCACTGTGACGATGAAGACCGCGGAAGTCTGCCCGGCCGGGATGAAGACGGAGGCCGGCACCTGGATTTCGGTCGTGTCGCTGGCAGATAGGCTCACCCGCACATTGGCCGCCGTTGCGCTGCTCACCCATACCATCCCGGGCACGCTGCCGTCGCCCTCAGTGGCCGTCGCGGGCAGGCTCACATGGAGCGTAGTCGTCTCGTTGTCGAACACTAGGATCGGGGCGCTGCCGTCGGCATGGCCGGGTGCCGACGCTGTGATACTGGCAGTCTGTGAGCCGTCCAGCAGGCCGTCGTCCTGAACGAACAGGTCGAAGGCGGCGTTCGTCTGTCCGGCCAGGACCACCGTGTTGGACACCGAAACCTCACCGGGAAGGCTGGAGATCAACGCGACCGGCAGATTGGTTGCGAGCGGCGCCGACAAATAGACGTGGCCCGCTCCCGCGAGCAGGCCCTCGCCCTCCGTGGCCGTGCCCGGCACGGTGACAATGAGAGGCGGCAGGCAGAGGCCGTAAGCACTGAAATCGCTCTCCGCGAAGCCGGCTGGAACCCCCAGGCCCGCAGACAAGCCGGCCAGACCATCGGTGATGCCAACGGAAAGGTATGTCACGCGAATGCGCCCGTCGAAGAGCATTTCAATCTGAAAGCTGACCGTTGCACTCGACCCATATTCCCGCACATTGGAAAATGTCAACGCCACCAACTCGCTCGTCTGTTTCCGCGACACCGTCCCGCCGCTGCTTGGATCCAAGTCGTCAAAACAAGCCGAGACGCGCGGCAGCCTGAAGTGCGCAGCAAACGACTCGCTGAGCTCGTTGGTGCCCGCATTCATCGTCAGGTAACCATTGCTGCCAATGAAAAAAACATTCGTGCGCCGGTTGTAGATGGCCACGGTGTTGGTCCCGCTGAGCGTGACTTGAGCAAACGAATCGTCGCTCAGCGTCACCGTGGTCCCACCCGCAGGCACGGTGGGGAAACTCGCCGCCACCTCACGGCACACCGAATAAAAACTCGAACTGCCATCGGGCGTGAAAGTGAAAGTCGAGAAATCCAGATCGTTTTCGGCTGCAGCGAACAATTCCGTGAGATAGTCCGGCTGTCCCACGCGCAATACAAAGGCGCTACTCTGGCCGATCCCGCTGGTCAGGTTCGTGAACCGCACCGTGCCCGGGTAAATGCCCTGTGGCAAACTGTTGGCCGATGCGTCCAAACTGGCCGTCACTAAGCCGACTGGCCCGCCGGGCGTGAGCGTGCCGCCTGCCGGGGACACATTCAGCCACACGGAAGTATTGACCATCGTCCAGTTCAAAGGGTTGCTGCCGGCGTTGGTCAGCGTGAAGGTCAACCCACTTGGGGTGAACGGTCCGCCCACCGGCCCTTTACCCGTAAAACCGTCGCGGGGGGTGATCCGCAAATCGTCGGGCAGGTCGAACGATTCCCGGAGCCCCGCCGTGGTGCTGCTCGCGGGCGAAGTCGCAAAGAAGCCGAGCCCGCGCTTGGCAAACGCGGCCCAGAGTTCGGGGTGGTTGGCCCCGCCGTTGTCCACGAGGTCCGCCTGCAGGATGGCATCGCGCGCTTGAAGAAAATTCGGATTCACGGGCGAGAGATTCATGCCGTCGGTCACCAATTGCAGGATCAGTTCGTTGCCGACGGCCCACCCGTACTTGTTGATCAGCCGGGCCCGCGCTTCCCACAGCGTCACGCACCAGACCTCACCTTGATTGTGAACTTCGTCCGCGCCGCCGCCGCCAACCACGGGACTTTTCGGAATCCCCGCGTGAGCGTCCGCTTGCGCGGGATCAATGTCTTTGAACGTCAGCGGGTTTTTCGTCAGGTCCGTCGAGTAGGGATACCGGCGAATACCAAAGTAATAATTCTGCGTCAGCCCGCCCAGCAGGTAAGTGGCATAACCGCCCGCCGCATAGTTGCCATTCACATTGTCGCCCGCTTCACTCAAAAGTGTCAGCGCGTAGAAATCTGACCAGCCTTCCCCCATGCCCGCGCTTTGGAGTTCGCTGATACCCACGCCACCGCCGACGCGCCGATTACTCAGCCCGTGCGTGTATTCGTGCAATACTATCTCCGCGTCAAAGTCACCATCGCGATCAGGGGTCGGGCCACTAAAGACATACATCTGCATGCGCGGCGCGCTGCCGTCGGACGGCGTGGACATGTTGGCGTTGTCGGTTCCGCCACCGTCCTGCGCGTCCGCCTTCACGGCGTCGTTGCCTAGGCCGCCGCGTCCGAAATTGTTGTTCTGGAAATTGCCGGCGGCCTCGGTGAAACCCAACTCATACAGTTTGTCATGCATCCAATTGCACAAATAAAAAAGCTGCACCACCGAGGCATTCGTGTAGGTCGTCGGACTTTGGGTCAGGTCGAGGGGAAAATTGAACACGCGGAACGGCGAGCCCTGTGGGCGCGGGAGGTCCGGCGAATCGTTGTTGTCCCGGTCAGTATGCGCATCCACGTTGTTGCCGCGAGTTTCGTTGACGCCATCATCAATCCAGCCGTTGGGCGAGGCGTTGGTGTTAAGCGCCGGGAGTGTCACCAGCGTCCGCGCCACCAACGGCGGTTGGCTGGTCAGCGGAGTCGCGTGGCCGGGCGAAAACGGGGAGGGGCTGTCACTGGTGAACACATTGTAGCTGGCATCAGTGATGTACTCCGTCAAGCAGCGGCGCAAAAGCACCTCGCCGCTCTGCACATCCACCAGGACGCGAAACATTTCCCCGCGGG
>JANOHH010000930.1:0-1154 GCA_031406395.1 Verrucomicrobiota bacterium
TCAGAGATCAACACGATCCCCCCGTTGTTGATGGTCAAGTTGCCAGGCACCAGCTCGCTAGCCGAAGCGCTGTCGTTCAAGTCCAACGTTCCCTGATCCACCGTGGTGGTACCCGTATACGTATTATTCAACGCCCCTCCCAGAAAAAGTGTGCCGGTTCCGGAATTCGACTTCAGGAGATTTCCGGTGCCGCTGATGGTGCCGTCCAACCTTGCATTGAAGTCATTGTTGATTGTCAGGGTGAATCCCCCGGTCATGACGATGTTGGCGTTCACGTCCAGCGTGCCGCCCGAATCCACCGTATAGGTCTGGCTCGTCGCGTTGGTGATGAACGCAAGATTCAGGTCATTGTCACCCGCCGTGTGCGCCGCCACCACGCCGTTGCTAATGGTGATGGCATTGCCGTTCAGGACGTAACCGCCCGCGGCCCCGTTGAAAGTGATCGAGGCGACCCGGAGGTCGATAAGGTTGTTCGTGTTGACCGGGTTCAGGGCGCCTGCCGGAAAAATGAGATCATCCCCATCGATCGGCACGCCGGCTGGCGTCCAGTTCGCCGAAGTGCCCCAATTGCCGCTGGTGGTGCCGTCCCAGGTTTTGACCGCCGCATGCGCGGTGGGTGCGGAGGCCGCACCGAGGAGCAACAGAGAAAATATCGCCGCGGCGACGGCCGGGTGACGGAATTTCCCAGAGTAATTCTTTTCAGACAGGACCAAGGTGGAAATTTTCATAGGTTTAAAACGTTCCGGTGTTTGGGTTTGGTGAGCTTGGTTCTACCATTCCGCCAGGCGATAAGCAAGGTAAATTTTCCGGATAAATCTGCCAACGGTGCGCAAAGGTTGGCAGCGCATGAGCGAGCCATTTCTGAACCCTTCCGCGCCACGCGATCGGCAGAGGTTGGAGTCCCTTCCCCGCTATTTTGAGAGAGCTGTCTTCACCTCATGGACCCAGACCGCCTGATGATGAAAGCCAAGCAAAGCCCCAAAATCCCTGGATTGCGTCTCCGACGGCGACTCCGGCGATCTGAGGGTCCGCTTGCCCATTTGCAAAACCTGATTTAGTAGAGTAGGCGGAGCGGACGGGTTGAAGAGGCACTTGGGCCAATGACCGTCTCGCTCCGCCCCTCATCAAACCGGACGGGCGGTTTTCCCGCATCC
>JANOHH010000944.1:0-4611 GCA_031406395.1 Verrucomicrobiota bacterium
CTACGTCAGGCAGGATGCCCGACGCTACAACGGAGCTTGGTTGCTTGGCAGGTAGAATTAAATCTTACAACTGCCGCAAAAACTCTTTCAACGAGTTGAACACAGGACTTTCCCAAGGCCAATAGCCCTTCTCTGCCGCTATTCCCACACGCAAATCGTAGTCAACATGCGAAGCCATCCAGACGCGAATCTTGGCCTTGGAGGAGAAATCCTTCCGGCCAGATTTTTGCGTGATGCACTGGAAATAGTCGTCAACGCAAGGAAACTCCGGCTGGTCGCTAACCGAGTCCAAACATAAATCTTCGACCATTCCCTTCCCGCCTTTCCGACCCACAATCAAGATTCCGGTCTTGATTCCATTGATCGCGAATCCGCCGTTTACGTCGGGAGCTTTGAAGCCATTCGCGAGCAAAGCGTCTCGCACACTCTGGAAAGCTGCGCCTCCGTCGGCATCCGCATCACGGACGATTCCAACCGCAGAAACCACATTTCGCGAGAATTCAGGGCGCGTTTGTATTTCACGAAGAAAACTGCGGAGCTTGTCCTTCCCTTGGAACGGCTCGACTTCAATGTCAGGCAGGCCAATCGAGGCGGCCACGCCTTTGATTACCGCCAAATCATCTCCACCTTCGCAGAAGACGAATTTCATAAACTCACCGCATCTCCCATTGAAGTTCTTTGGCCGTGTTCAGCGCGTCCTTGTCGATAATCGTGGCCTTGACGTTGTCACCCACTCGGTCAAGACGAATCAAATTCAGTTCGTAACTGGATTCTTCTCGCGCCGCAGCGTCCGCTGCAAGAACGCATTCCCAACTGTGGGTTGTGGCGAAGATTTGTACTGCCACCTCTGTTGCTGCATTAAAAAGCCCTCGCCAAATCGTAGGAAGAACGCTGTGGTGCAAGCCGTTTTCGATTTCATCGACCAGTAAAACTTTTGCTTCATCAGCGACGATTTCCGAATAAATGTCGAGCAGGCGACTAAAGCCTTGTCCGAGCTGTGTTACCGGAATCATCTCACTGAGTCCTACATCTGCGTAAAGCAAAGGCTCGCTCCCGGTTTGAAGTGTTTCAACAGCCTGAAGTCTTGGCTCAATCTTTTGAAGCAATCCCTCGACCTGTTTCTTCTTTCGGCGTAACACGACACGATTGTAATCAATTGCATCTTGTCTTGGGTTTGTAGGATGAGTTGAAAAGGTACTCACTTTTAGAGACGCACTTATTTGTTGTCCCAAAGTGTACAAAGGGATATTACCGAGCGCACCGGCTTGACGACACATCCCCTGAGGTTGGGTTGTTGCTCCCAACCAGACACCGAACTGGGACGAACCGTCAAACTTACCCATAATCTCCACGCTATTCTTGGGGTCTTTGTTGTAGCAAAGCCATTTCCAGAAATTCTCATTGTGATCACCACTAGCCGTGCGGAACAGGCTCGGGAGATTTCCGGCGCTTTGTGGTGGGTCTGCAAGCAAAAGTGCTAAAGCCTCAAGCAGCCCTGTTTTGCCAGTATTGTTTTGGCCTATGATCAGATTGACCCGCTTCAGCGGGCCAACAGTCGTGTCCTTAAAGCCACGGAAATTCTTGAGGTGGACATTCGTCAGCATTGCCACCGCTGAATACCCGAATGTCGAGAAACGGGCAAGCCAATCCCGATATTTTCCCAACTGCTCCTGCTCCGTCCGGAGCGAAAACTTTGTAGGCCCACCCGCCAGAAATCCCCAAGCCCCGTCCTGCCTTCATTCCCGTCTTCGCTGCGCTACGACGCAGCAGGCCATTTCGGCGCGGCGGTAGCGGCAACCATCCGTGGTTGCCGTAGAGGGCGGGCATCCTTGCCGCCCGGAAAAAGCGCCCGAGATTGTGGGACTCACGGATGTTTCGAGCGCGTCGTTTTGCGTAAGGTCTTTTCCGCCGGGCTGGGAAGCCCGGCTCTACGTCAGGCACGGATGCCTGACGCTACAATACAACGGAGCCTGGTTTCGGGTTGAGCGTTGTTCTGAAAATATGTCGTGCCGCTGGCGCTTCACATTCCGTCCTTATTGATTTGTATTTACGACCTCCCTCACCCTTGCCCTCTCCCCACGGAGAGGGAACAGCCTTTGTCCATCTTCTGATTGCTCGACGCGCCTCCCGTCAACGCCACCGCACGACATTCCAAGAAACCGGCGCACGATTCTCCTTCTTCCCGGGGAGAAGACCGGGATGAGGGCGAGCGTAAACACGTCCTAAATCCCACCCGGGGTCTTGATCCCTCCACACCTTTCGTTTCCCGAAAGCGATGCTGAAGCCATCGCAATCCAGATGCTTCGCAAAGCGTCTGGACTGCGTGCGTCTTTAGCGCCGCTTTTTCCACGGCGGCCAAAAGCAGGATTTACGGCAACACACTGGCGCGAAGGAATTGGCGCGGGGCGTTCGTGGTGGGCAACGGAATTTCCCACAAACCATTCGTGCCGGGGAGCGTGAGGTAATTGGTCCATGTGCTAAGATTGCCGGAGCTTTCCAGCGTGTAGCTACGCCCACGCGCGCCGTGGAGAGTGATGAGGTTGGTGTTCGCGCCCGTTGGTTGAATGCTGAGTAGCGGAGGATGGTTGCACGGCGTGGTGTTCACAGCGGTGCGGACCGCGGATTTGATTTGTTGCACGCCGGGGAACACGTTTTCCATCAGGTTCACGACCATGAACACGCCCGCGACGTTGCGGTCGAGATCAATCCACGGCGCAAACCCGAACGCCCCGCCGCTGCCGATCTGATACGCGCTGCCGTCAGGACGCAATTCCTCGCGCCATTCGCCGATACCGTACCGCGTGTTACCCAGACCATACTTGGTGTAGGGCGAGCATTGGATGAGCGCGCCAGCGGTCTGGTCTTGCTGCATCACATAGACGGCGTTGCTGGAGAGAACCTGGTTCGTGCCCCAGACACCGTGTTGCAACAGCATCTGCAAAACAGTCGCGTATTCGTAGAGTGTGCTGGAGACGCCGCCCGCGATGCGCGGATTGGGGGTGTTGCCGTAGGTGGTGAGCGTCAGGCCGAGCGGTTGTTTGAGGCGGAGTTGGACAAGGTTGGACCACGATTGGCCGGAGGCGACTTCAGCACACGCCCCGGCAAGTTGCATGGAAAGTCCGCCATAGCAAAACACCGTGCCGGGCGCGGCAATGAGATTGTTGGTGGCGATGATTTGCGCGGCTTGCTGCAATGTGATGGTGTCGCTGGTGAGCGCGTCGCTGGTTTCATCGCCGGGCAAACCCGAGGTGTGACTGAACATCTGACGGAGGGTGATCGTGCCTTTCTGCCCGGTGTAGTGCGCGGGAAAATAGAGCGACACCGGATCGTCGAGGCTCATCAAGCCGTCGTCCACGAGTGACATGATGACAACGGCGCTCAGCCATTTGCTGGCGGAAGCGATGAGACGCAGGGTGTTTGGATTGAACGTGCCGGAGTATAGCTCGTGAAGTTTTTGGCCGTCCTTGAGGACAAGCAAAGAACCATTGGCGATGCCGTTTTGCGCGAGCGTGTTCGTGAACGCCTGCGTGATGGTGTTCAGGTCGTAAATGCAATTTGTCTGCGGCGGGAAGGAGAGGGACGATTGCGCGCGGACGCTACCGGCCAAAGCACCGCTACTCAACCAAACCAGCAACCATCGTTTCCAAGTTGAATGTTTCATCCGTAGCGAATCAAAGCAATCACGACCCGGCGCGTGGCGCCATTGCCCTGCTTCAAGGACGTCGCGCCGGGCAGAAATGTTACGAGCTGTTTGAATATTCAGCCACCCAAAGCCAGCCTCGCTTGCGACTTTGATTGGCGGCGGGCAGAGGCGTTGTTACCCTTTGCCCGGTCAAAAATGAAATCCGCACCCAAAATCGGCACGACGGGCGAAACGACGTTTGTCGTCGAACTGAAGCACTGCATCGAATTCGCCACGGACGGGATGCCCGCCGTGTTGAGCACGCCCAACCTCATCGGCATCCTCGAGCGCACCGCGCGCCAGACTATCGCTCCGTTCCTCGCCGCGGACGAACGCAGCGTGGGCGTGGAGTTGGATTTGCGACATCTCGCGCCGACGCCGCTTGGCGCCAAGGTCACCGCCACGGCGCGGGTCATCGGCGCCGCGGGGCGCTTTGTGGATTTCCAGATCGAGGCGCGGGAGGAGCAGGAGTTGATCCTTCGCGGCATTCACAAACGCGCGGTGGTTCACGTGGCCAGTTTCACCAAGCGCGTGCAGAGCAAAGTGCGCTGAACCATGTCGCCCAGCCTGAATGACCTGCTCCAGCGAACTTCGCGTTCGTTTTATCTGACGCTGCGGGTATTGCCACGAGCGGTTCGTCCCCAAATTGGGCTTGCGTACCTGCTCGCGCGCACGACAGACACGATTGCCGATACGGAGATTATTCCAGCCGAGCAGCGACTGGAGGCGCTGCAACAATTGCGAGACCGCATTCTCGGTCTGCACAATAACGGGTTGGATTTCTCCGAACTGGCGCGACAGCAAGGCGTGCCGGCCGAACGTGAATTGCTGGACCATTGCGAGGCGAGCCTTGCGCTTCTGGCCAGTCTCTCGGCGACCGACTTGTCGCGGGTGCGGAAGGTCCTCGAGATCATCAGCAGCGGACAGCG
>JANOHH010000992.1:0-1205 GCA_031406395.1 Verrucomicrobiota bacterium
GCGAACGCGACCAGTTGCTCCAGGAAAAGATGGAGGCACTCCGCCAACTGATGGTGGCCGACCGGCTGGTGAGCCTCGGCATGTTGACCGCCGGCCTGAGCCACCACATCCGCAATGCCCTCGTCACGGTAAAGACTTTCATGGATCTGGCGCCGGCCAAGATGCGGGCGGAGAAGGCCGACGCGTCCGTCGTTCGCGATCCTGATTTCTGGTCGGACTACCACCAGGGCGTGCTGTTCCAGATTGACCGGATTGACAATTTGCTCAAGGAATTGTGGGTCGCTTCCGAAAAGTCTTCCGGCCAGTTTCCGGACTCCGTGAAACTGCAGGCCGTAGTCGCGGAGTCGGTCGCAAGCTTGCAGGTCGCACTGGCGGCAAAAAATCTCCAGGTCGAAAACCAGCTCGACCCCGGGCTGCCCGCGCTCCTCGTCGAGAAAGCCAGATTCTTGCGGTTGTTCGAACTTTTGTTGAAAGAGGAATTGGCCAGCCTGCCGGCGGGCAGCCGGGTCGCCTTCTGCGCCAAGGTGGTGATGAACGACGCCCGGACGGAGATCCAATTGCAGATCCAGGACAACGGCCCCGGCCTGTTGCCGGAAACGGCGCAACATCTTTTCGACCCCTTCATGGTGCGCAGCGACACGCCCGCCGAACACGGCATTTACTTGATGGCCTGCTTTTTCATCGTGCATCAGCACGGCGGCCGGATCGAAGCGGCGAGCCAGCCGGGACAGGGCACGACCTTCACCTTGCATTTCCCGGTCAATCCCGATCGTTCCGGGGGTGAACTTAGCCAGGGTCTGCTCCAGAAATCACGACTCGGCGAGCAACTTTGGGGCGGCACGCGCTGAGGCAATGATCCGCCGCCCGCCGGCTTCGAATTAATCTATCCTGGTACGCCGTCCTTGGATTGCCGGACTCCCCTGTCCCTCGAATCGGGTTTTGCCTTGGTTGGGCTTTGGTTTTTTCTGCGGCAGCTTGTTCTGAACGGTAAACAAGAATTGATTGACCCGCAGGCGAGGCTATGGCTTATCTAGTTGTGGTGATTTTTCCAGGCAAAGTGTTTTTCGGGTCGGGCTCAAGTCGAACGACTGCCGCGTGCCGCGCAACCGTCGTTCCTCCCAGCCTCAACCCTTTTCACTGCTCACCGCCCTGCCGGAATCATGCTGCCCCACCCGCCGGAAATAGCGCGCGATGAAAACCCTGTT
>JANOHH010001007.1:0-1214 GCA_031406395.1 Verrucomicrobiota bacterium
CGGTGACGTTCCTGACCTATGCGGTCGGCATGATGGCGTTGGCTGGATTTCCACTATTCTTCTCGGGATTTTGGAGCAAAGACGCGATCATCCATGCGGCGCACGGCTGGCCGGTCTCGCACGTTCCATTTTATCTGGGTGTGGCCGGGGCGTTTCTTACCGCGTTTTACATGACGCGTCAGATGGCCTTGGTTTTCTGGGGCGATTATCGCGGCCAGTCCTCGCTGACGCCGCCGCACTCGAAGCTGCCGAATCTGATCGCGTTGAGGAGCGACATTGAGCCGCAAGAGAGCTCCCGCTGGATGACCGTGCCGCTGGTTATTCTCGCCGTTTTTGCGGTGGGGCTCAGCATCATCGGCACGCCAGCGTGGCCCTGGTTTCAGTCCTATCTCGGTTCGCATCACGGCGAGGGTTTCACCTACGAGGTCATCAAGATCATGGTGGCATCCACTCTGGTCGTGTTCCTCGGTCTCGGCCTGGGTCTGTGGTTCTATGGCCGCAAACAAAGGAAGCAGGCGGATGAGCCCGATGTTTTGGAGAAACTACCGCTGGGGATGTACACCTGGTTCGCGCGGAAGTATGGCGTTGATGAGCTCTACGAAATGACCGTCATCCGCTTCAACGCGTGGTTCGCGCGCGCCTGCGCCTTCCTCGACGAATGGATCTGGGGCGGCGCGGTGGCGCTGGTTTCCTATGCGTTCCTCGGTCTCGCCTGGGTGAATCGTGCTTTCGACGAATTGGTGATCAATCTCGGCTTCGACCAGGGCTGTGAGCGCGTGTCCCTGGGCGGCAAGCTGATGTCGCGGTTGCAGGATGGTCGCGTGCAAAACTATTTGCGCGTCATCGGCGTGGCGCTGGTGGTGTTGGTGCTGTTCCTGATCTGGGGAGGTGCCAAGTGAACGGGTTCCCGATTCTCACCCTCCTCACCTTGCTTCCGTTGGTCGGTGGCATCATCGTCGCGGGATTGCAGAATCGGAAACTCGCTCGCAGCTTTGCGCTCGGCTTCAGCTTTCTCTCCCTGGGCTTGGCCCTTGCGTTGTGGAAAGCATTTGATGCGGCAAATGGTGGTCTGCAATTCGTTGAGCGCGCGGATTGGATTCCAAAGCTGGGGGTGCAATATTTCGTGGGCGTGGACGGTCTCGGGCTGCTGATGGTAATGCTGACGGCCATCGTGGTGCCGATGTCGTTGCTCGTGTCTGGACGGGTAAACGAGC
>JANOHH010001024.1:0-8584 GCA_031406395.1 Verrucomicrobiota bacterium
CACAGGGTGAGGACGGGCAGCCAGGTAGCGGAGCGGCACTGGAACGGCCAGCGCAGGCGGCGGCATTCGGGGATCGAGTTCATTTGGTTTGTTTTCATAGGAGGACCTTTCATTTTTGGTTTATGGCGCATAATTGCTTCATGTTTCGGGTTTGGCCGAGTCGCAACGTCCGAACGGCGGATGCCGCGACACTGGCCCTTTCCACATTGCTAAAACGGAAAATTCAGAGAATGCAACGGAGTATCTGAAAGTATTTTTTGGTAGCTGGGGGCGGGAAATGGTAATCAACGCAAAGCCGCCCGACAGAGGGAGATCCGAAGCACCAGATCGGGATCGATAATTCACCGAAAGGGTCACGGAACAAGGCCGTGGGAAATTTTTAAGGGCCATCTCCAAGCACTGTCGCGTCCAGAGCAGGCTTTTTGACCGGAAAACCGAAGTTTACTTACAGAAGGCAACGAAGCGAGCGAAGCCGGAAGCCCATTTCCTTCGTTAACTTTGTTAACTTCTGTGAATTCTTTTCGGCTAACGCGGAGGAACGTAGAGTAGGAATTGCTTTCACCAAAACCGCCCGGCACTGTCATTTCCGCTTTTTCAAGTCCGCTTTCCTTCGAATCAGCGCCGATGAGCGAGGATCAGTGGTTTTTGGCTCCGGCATTTGGGTTCAACTTGAACTCCGGGGTCAATTTTACATGAGGCAGCGGAGGAAGCGGAGAATCAGCCCTTTAGGTCTGGCCCGGGGCGGGTAGAAACCATCCCATCAAACCCTTGCCAACGCCTTAGTTTTCTGCTCCCTCTGTGGCCTCCTGTTCATCCGTTTTGGAATCCGAGTTCAATGTCAATGCCCACCCCGTCACGGGCTCAACCCGTGTCGGTTCAGGTAATCCGCCTGCCGCCGGCGTACTTCCTGACTGTCGCCCTTCGACCAGTTGCGCTCGGCTGCCACAACCGCTTGCGAGAGCGCGAACGCGCCACGTTCCAGCCGGCCCGTCCTCTCGAAAAAGGTCGCGCTCCAGAGCCAGAAATAGGCGTTCTCCGAACCCGCAGTGATGGCCCGCTCGAGCATCGCTGCCGCACCGTCTGGATCTCCGGCCAGATCCAGGTAACTCGCCCGCGCCCAGAGACCGCGCAACCGGCCCGGTTGCAGTTCCATCCCCCGCCGGCTGAGCCACTCGACGGTCGCCAGGCGATCCGTTTCCTCGGCCCGCGCCGGTGAGGCCAGCACAATGGCCGCCTGGGCGTAGAACTCGCCATCCTGCGGCCAGAGCCAAAGCGATTCGATCAAGTCATCAAAACTCGCCTGGTTGGGAAAGTTGCCCAGTTCATAGCGGTCCGGCAGCAAAGCCGCGATATTATTGGCCGATTGAGGGGATAGTTTACGCTCCGTGCGGTCACCCAAAAACCATTGCAGCCACCGGGTCCAGTTGTCGTTCGCCGGAAGCGCGAGCAATCGGGAGCGGAGGGCCACAACCGATGCCTGATGGACGCGCCCGTCGCCCGCCAGCGACTCAGCACCACCGCCAGCCACGAATTGGACGAGTTCTGGCAGCCAATCGGGAGGCGAGCCGGCTTCCGTGACGAGATCCCAGATGCGGACGTAGTGATCGGATCCCGCCGTGGCCAGTCGCGAGCCGGTGGGACTGAACTCGCAGGCATTCACCTTCGCCGAGTGGCGCAAGCTGGTCACGAGCGGTTGGGCGGCCAAAATATCCCAGACGTGAACGCTGCCATCTTCGCCACCCAACGCGAGCCATTGACCGTCCGGACTGAACGCCGCATCCAGGATTCCGGGACCGAGGTGGATGGGTTGCCCCAGCGGCTGGCCGGTCGCCGCGATCCAGACGCGCGCGTTGCCATCCCGGGAGGCGGACACCAGGTGGCGACCGTCCGGGCTGAAAGCCGCATGCAACACTGCCCCGCGATGGCGCAAGGGCGGGTAGCAAAGCCGTCCCGTGGCCAAGTCCCACACCCGGGCGGTTCCGTCCTGAGACGCCGTCGCCAGCTGGCGGCCATCCGGACAGAATGCCAGGTCGTAAATCCAGCCCTCATGGGGGAGCAGAGTCGGTGGCTGGCCGCCCGCGCTGACTGGCCATAGCCGAACGCTGAAGTCGCCGTCCGCGGTGGCAATCGTTTGACTGTCCGGGCTGAATTCCACCCGGCTGACGGCGGCGGGATGAATCAAAGGCGGTCGGATTTCCCGCGCGGTGAGGGTTTCCCACACCCGGACGCTACCGTCGCCGGACGCGGTCGCCACGAGTTTTTCGTCCGGCGACAAGGCGGCCCATGTCAACGGCGCGCCGTGGGAGATTTTGGGCGTGACCAGTTCGGCGGTTTCGGCATTCCAGATGCCCGCATTGCCTTGCTCGGTGGCGGCGAACACGCGCGACCGATCGGCCGTTGGCGTCGCCACCGCAAAGCGATCTTCCATCCCGATCCACGGGGAACTGAGCGACTCTCCCGAGTCGGCATCGTAGAGCCGGACCTGGGTACTCAGCGTCATCAAGCGGCGGCCCGCATCGGTCCAATGCACGCCGATGGCTTTATTCCCCAATTCCATCGTCAACGGGAGCGCTTTCCCGGGGCGAACGTCCCAAACGAACACGGAGCGGTCCGAGGACGCGGTCGCCACCGAACCGCCGTCCGGACTGAAGCAGGCTGACCAGACGATATCATCATGCCGTAGCGACTCCATGATGGGCGTGCCACCGCGCACTTCCCAGACTCGTGCCGTGCGGTCTTCCGCGGCCGTCACCAGGCGCAATCCGTCCGGACTGAAATCGAGCGCACGCACCGTGCTGGCATGGCGCAACGGCGGACATTGCAGTTCACCGTTAGCCACGCGCCAGATCTGCACCAGACGATCAAAGCCGCCCGTGGCCAGCCACCGGCCTTCGGGACTGAATTGCATTACCGTCAAAATACCTTCGTGGCGGAGCTGCGGAGCCCGCGGGGCGCCGGTTGCGGCATCCCAAATTCGTGCGGTTCGATCCGCCGAGATCGTGGCAATGGTGTGACCGTCGGGGCTGAACACCGCGGCCCGCACCCAATGGTCATGCCGCAAGGGCTCTGGAATTGCGGGTCCCCCGGAAGCCACTTCCCAAACCCGCGCGGTCTGGTCATCCGAGGCGGTCAATAACCACTTTCCATCGGGGCTGAACTCGACGGTGTTGATCCATTTTTCATGATGGAAGCCCGCGCCCACCGCCTGGCCGGTTGCAACCTCCCAAAGCCGGGCGACTCCGTCTCGACCCGCGGTCGCGAGGAGCTTCCCGTCGGGGCTGAACCGAACAAAGGTGACCCAATCGGGATGCCGCAGTGGAGCGCCCTGTGGCCGCCCGGTCTCGGCGTTCCAGATTTGCGCCGTGTTATCCACGCTGGCCGTCGCCACCCAGCGACCGTCCGGGCTGAACTCGGCGTAGAGCGGGTGCAGGCCACCCAGAAAATCCACGGCGTTCGGGAGCGGCATCTGATGTTGGAGGGGCGGCCCCAGCCGGCGACCAGAACTCGCTTCCCAAATCTGTGCCGCGTTGCCGGCTGAGGTCGTCAGCAAGCGCCGTCCGTCCGGGCTGAACTGGACGAGGTGAACGCGATCATCATGGACCAGCGGTCCGACCAGGGGCAGGGCGAAGTTGCGATGAGTTAATTCGTTGGCAATCCACTGGGCCAACCGGGCGTCCGTGGGATGTTCGGCGTAAAGCTGGCCGAGCAGCGCGATCGCATCCCCGGCGTGGTCGGTCTGGAACAGCATCTCGATCCGCGCCACCTGTTGGTGCCGCAGATTCGTCTCGGCTTGCTCCCGTTGCACTGTTGCCTCCTCGGCCCGCGCAATGGCCCGATTCCGTTCGGCGCTGATCCGCCACAGGGCCCAAGGCGTACCCAACAAAAGCGCGAGGGCCAGGCAGGCGAGCAGCCCCGAGAGCGTCGCCACCCCGGGATTGCGCTGCGTCCAACGAACGAGTCGTCGACGCCGGGTAACCGGTGGCGCGTGCACGGGTTCCTGACGGGCAAACCGCGCGAGATCTTCCGCCATCGCTTCCGCCGAAGCATAGCGCAGTGGGGGCGACCGGCTCATCGCCTTGAGACAGATCGCCTCCAGATCCACCGGAATTTCCGCATCAATGGCGCGCGGACAAATCGGCTCGGTGTCGATCACCAGCCGCAGGGCGTCCAAGGGGGAGTTCGCCGCAAAGGGCGGTTGTCCCGTCAGGAGATGGTAAAGAATCGCACCCAAGCCATAGACATCCGTCGCGACGGTGCTCAGACGTGTCCCCCCGGTGGCCAATTCCGGGGGCAGGTAGTTGGGCGTTCCCAACACGCTGATGGTCTGGGTCAGGTCGCCTTCGAGATCTAAAACCTTGGCGAGCCCGAAGTCGGTGATAAACGGCTCTTCCTGCCGGTCCACCAGAATGTTGCCAGGTTTAAGATCGCGATGGAGCACGCCGTGTTGATGTGCGTAATGGATGGCGCCGGCCACTTTGATCATCAGCCGTGCGATCCGTCCTCCCAGCTCGTCGAATCGGCGCGCCGGCCCTCCGGAGGTGTTCGCCCGCACCCAGTGAATCCACTGCCCCAGATGCTCGCCCGCCACCCATTTCATCGCCATATAGGGTCGCCCCTCGCATTCGCCGGCTTCGTAAAGCGGGACGATGTTCGGATGCTCCAGCGAGGCGGCCACCTCACCCTCCCGGCGAAAGCGTTCCAAGAACTCGGGTGAAGCTCCGGGCGTGAGATTGGAAAGTTTCAGGGCCACGAGGCGATCCGGCGACAACTGCCGGGCCCGGTAAACGACTCCCTGGCCGCCCGCTGCAATCTGCTCCAGCAACTCATAGTCGCCGAAATACCGGCCCTCGGCCGCAACGGGTGCGGCCGTTTCGCCGGCGCCGTTCGGGGCGGAAAGCGCCAGTCGCAGCAGGCAGAGCGGACAGTGTCCCATCGGCGTCCCGATGGAAAGTTTCGCCCCGCACACTTGACAGGTCTCGCCCATACTTGTTGACCGAGTTTCGGACACAGGTCCGGCTACACTGTTGAAACGGAAATCTCGGTGAATGCAACCGACTATTTTCGTCCACCCTCCGGAGCGACCAGTTTCACGAGACCACGATCAATCACATTGGCCGAGAAGCCTGGGACTCGTGCAATTCATCCGCTCGCACAAAAAGTCATGGGGCCGCCTCAATTCAATCACCCCATTTCTCGCCCGCCAGTGGGCCCGCCGCGCTAATCAGCCAGCGCGGCGAGCAGGTCTTTGAGTTCCTGCTCGACATCCTCCGCCGACTGCAGCGTGTGGGAGATCTCCAGCCGCACCAGTTCGCCGTAACGCCGCCGCAGCCGCGTCACCATCATCCGCAACGCCGCCGCGTTCATGCCGCAGCGCGGCACCAGTTCCGTGTAACCCGGGCACGGCTTGCTGCCGGTCAGATGACCCTCCACCGCATCAAACAGCTCGCCCCGTCCAGCCGCCGCGGACTCGCCGCGCAATTTCTCCAGCGCCTGCTGCAAAACTCCGAGCGCCCACGCGCGGTCAAATAATTGTTCCGACGACAAAGCGGTGCCGGTTTCCCGGGCGTAGCGGCTTTCCGCATTGCTGGTCTCCAACGAAAGATGCACGCAACCCGCGCCCCGGCGCTGGGCTTGGGAACGTTCAACCTGTTGGCTCAAATAGTGGCCCAGGCACACGCGGAGGAAGGTGCGGAAGCGGCCCTTTTCCTGACTCACCTGATGCAGGACCGCTTTCTCCAAGACATGAGCGAAGAAGCCTTGCACCAGATCCTCCGCATCGGGCGGCGAATAACCACGATGGCGGACCAAGGCGTAGATCGGATACCAGTAGGCCCGGCACAACTTCTCGAGCGAGTCCCGCGCGAACGGCGAGGCGTCATCGGTCGCCGCCAGGACAATGCTCCAGTGGGTGGACGGAAACACCTGATATGGAGTCGTGAACATGCCCAAAAAAAACCGGTGAAAATTGCGGAAATCCCGTGGGGGCGAGTGCAGTTGCCGAAAACAACTGCCGTCCAAAGACAGCCGCCTTCGTCTCCGAGGCCGAGACTACGCCTCGCCGCCAGAAACCGTCAACGGAAATTGCCATAAAACTCCCGGCGAATCTTCTCTGGAGATTGATGTTTTGAGGTTGGAGCTTTTGCCGGCCGCAACGCTACGACAGGTTAAGCTGGCCGCGTTGCGCAATGCGTTTTATGTTTTGCACGAACCGCGCGCGGCACGGAAACGACCGCTCCGGTTACTGAATGACTCTTGCCAATGAAAATAATTCGTCTGCTCATCGCCCTCGCCCTCGGGATGGTCGCGGTTGCCCAACTTCACGCCGCTGACACGCTGACGCGCCGCGAATGGAAGGTGGATGGCGGCGGGCGCGAAGCCCTGATTTACGTCCCGCCCAAGACGAAGGCGGAAGCGACGCCCGTCATCTTCGCGTTCCATGGCCACGGCGGCACGATGAACCATGCCGCGCGGTCGTTTGGCTACCACACGCTCTGGCCGGAGGCGATGGTAGTTTACCCGCAGGGCCTCAAGACGCCGGGGATTTTGACCGACCCGGAAGGCCAGAAGGCCGGCTGGCAAAGTCGCATCGGCGACCAGGGCGACCGCGACCTGAAATTCTTCGACGCCGTGCTGACGGATCTCAAGTCGGAATATGGCGTGGACGCAAAGCGGCTCTATGCTACCGGCCACTCCAATGGCGGCGGCTTCACGTATCTGCTCTGGGCGGCGCGGGGCGACCGGTTTGCGGCCTTTGCTCCGGCCGCGGCACCAGCGGGCAAAAATCTGGCACTGCTCAAGCCCAAGCCAGTGCTGCATGTGGCCGGCGAAAAGGATGCGTTGGTGAAATTCGCGTGGCAGCAGCAGAACCTGAATGCCCTGCGCAAACTCAACGAATGCGGTGACGGCAAACCGTGGGCGAAAGACTGCACAGTTTACGAGTCCAAGCTGGGCGCACCCGTTGTGACGTTCATCCATCCGGGAACGCACCAGTTTCCAGATGCCGCGCCAGCGATCATCGTGAGTTTTCTAAAGGAAGAAACGCAGCGCTGATGCTGCTGGGTGTTGGTTGCCGTTGCGCCGACTAAGGCCCGTTGCGCGCGCGGTAGAAGTGAGACGGAGAAGTCCCCGCCGGGGGAGAAACGATGTGTACCCGCGTACCGGGACTGTTAGTGGTCAGCAACTTTGGCCACGGCCCGGAAGCAGATGCCAATAGATTGGTGTACTCGACCGTCACGGTTTGACCGGGCGAGCAAAGGACATCGAAACTGAAAACGCCCGCCGACCAACTGGCATTCGTAAGCACCAACGGCCCGGTCACGGCGCCGCTAGTGGTGATCAACGAAAAATCGGTAAACGTCGCCCGATAAGCGGTGGTGGCGTAGCTCGCGTTCGTGGCGCTCAAAGGACGGTAGAAACCGATGGTTGAATCGTAGGTGGAGTTCGGTTGTAACGTTCCGGCCGGGATCGTGAACGTTCGGGCCGTGCCGGGCAGCGCGCCGGGCTTTCCGGGATTCGGGGAGCTGTAGGCGGTACCAATCTCGACATAGACATAGTCAGCCGCCGTCCCACCAGGGAATGCATCCCACCCGAGGACGAACGCCTGGCTTGGGTTCACCGTCTGAGCCGCCGGGTAGTTGGTCAGGTGCGGCGCGCCGGGCTGCGGCATGGAGTTGGTGGTCGGCAGATTCACCACAACCGTCTGATTCGAGGCCGCAGCTTGGACAAAGAAACTGTAATTGCCCGCCGGGAAGGTCGTATCATAGGTGCTCAGGCTCGTGCTAAAACTATATGGCATAATATAAATCTCCGACTGGGGCGGGGGTAATTGCGTCAAGTTGGAGACCGCGCCGGTCGGCAGGGTAAGCGTTACACTCGTCGCCGTCCGGTTGGATGAAAGCGCCGTCACCCCGCTGAAGTTGTAGGGAGCGGTAGGATCAAGCGTTGGCGAGCCGGACGATGTTTGATTGTAGTGATGAACCTTTCCGACGGAGAAAGTCGTGATGGCGTTCGTCCCACTTCCAGTCCCACCGCCCGAGCCAGTGCCGGTCGTGAAAGCACCGCCCGTAGGTTCACCCAGGGGGTCGCCGACAAGGTTTTCCCCGGACGCGATCCAAATGATCTGGGTGTTCGCCGGAAATGCGGGCGAAGGCGTACACGTCAGGACGGTATTGCCGCCAGACCACACGGTTGTCGTCGGGTGGTCAACAAGAGTAAAGGGCGGGATAAAGCTTTGGAAGGTGACTTCCGTCAAGCTGGTATCCATCGCCTCGCTGAAAGTGAAGACGACCGCTGCCGATGGTGAAACCCCACTCGCCAAATTGGGCGGTATCGTAGAGATAATGGTGGGCACCGCCTGAGCCGGCGACAGGGACATGAGCGACAAGGTGAGGATTAATAGTTCAATGAAGTTGCGACGCATATGAACTCCTGATTATTTGGTTATGACGCGTCTTGATTAGCTCACTGCGGACCACGTTTGTCACGCAAAATCTTCGGCAAAAAATTCACCCCAAATCGCCCTGCAATTTGGTTTCCTCCCGGCCGCTGCGATGCTTAAACTGAACCCAGAAAATAAGAATGAGCA
>JANOHH010001049.1:0-2561 GCA_031406395.1 Verrucomicrobiota bacterium
ACCGCCGCGTCCTTGAGGTTGCGCAATTGCCGAACCAGCTCGGCCGTCATGTCACTCTTCGGCACCACGCCCGCCTGCACCGCCGCCAGCAACGGCTTCGCGAAGGCCGCGCGCGAGGCCAGCGTGTTGAGCGCATCGCGCTTCTGGCCGCCATCCAGCGAACCGTAAATCTTGAGGATCGCGTCCGGCGTGCGCGGGTCATTGAACCCGGCGATGGCCCGCAACGCCGCGCCCCGCATCGCGGGATCATCGAGCAAACCGAACACAAGGTTCGGCAACTCGGCATCCTTCGCTTCGCGCAAAGCTTCCAGCGCGGCTTCGCGCGTGGCGGTGGGCGCCGCGGAATTGGCGAGGGTGGCGCGTAACGAAGCCAGCGCCCGCTGGCTGCCAAAGGTGAGCGCGATCGATTCGGCGGCGGCGCGAACGTCGGTATTCGGGCTGGCGGCGAGTTTGGTTTCAAGCGCGTCCCAACCTTGGGGCATCGGTACATTGCGCTGGCCCCGGAGCGCGGCGCTGAAACCAAGCAGCACATCAAGTTGCTTCGCCGTGTCATCCTGGGCGGCCAGCTTCACCACCAAAAGATCGCGCGCCTCGGGCGTGCCGAGTGCGGCGATGCGGCGTGCGGTGAAGTTAAGAATTTTCGGAAGCTTCGTATCGAGCGCGGCGGCGAGCGCCTCCTCGGGATGATCAACCACGAGCGGTTCCATGGCGAACCAGACCATCAGCGGCAGGTTGTGATCGGCGGCGTCCTCACTGTGCGCGAGCAGACGGCGGACGAGTCCGGCGCGCAATTCCTCGCTCGGGGACCGCTGCGCGGCGGCGGCGATAAACAGACGGACCAAAGGGGAGGGATCGGCCTCGGCCAGTTGGTTGAGATCCGGATCGGCGCGCAGGCCGGCATCGTTTGCTTCCTGCATGAGGCGGCGCAGGTTGGCCTCGCTCTCGAAGGCAAGCTGAATGGTCCACGCGCGCAGCCATTCGTCGGATGATTTCAGATTCGCGATTGCGGTGCGGGCATCGAAGCCGCCGGTCACATGCAACGCCCACAACGCCCGGAGCCGCGCCGGGGTGTCGCTCGCGGTCCGGAGCATTTTCCGGAGTTCGTCCGTGGCAGCGGATGGCAATCCGCCCGTCTGCGCCCGTTCTTGCAACACGCGCCGCGCGTGGCGGCTTGAGAATTCGTTCTTCGACGGCACGATTTTGATTAACTCGGCTTCGCTCAACTTCGCCAGATCAACGCGCGTAACCGGCTGGTGGTTGTAAACGATCTTGTAGATGCGGCCGTTGCTGCGGTCGTGGCCGTCCTCGCGGTTGTGATGGCACTGGTTCTTGTCATACCAATCAATGATATAAACCGAGCCGTCTTGGTCCTGCAGTTGGTTGAGGGTCTGCGACCAGATGTCGTTGAAGTTCAGAAAATCCTTCCCGTGGCGACCGACAAAACCGGAACCGTTGCGCTCAGGGATGTCCATGTTGAGCCGCTGGCCGTGGATGTTGCCGATGAAAAGGTTGCCGCGATACTCGGCCGGCCAGCTCGTGCCGAGGTAGCACAACATGCCCGCGTGCGCATGGCCACCGCCCGCGGAATCGCTGCGGGCGTTACCGGCATGGGGCCCCAGATTCCCCGCCCAATGAGCGTGATCGCCGTGCTGCTTGAGGTCGTCGTAGATGTGCGGATGCACCGGCTTGCCGCTGCCCTTGGCATAGCGCGCGAGTTCGTCGGGATGAATCGCAAAATGCTCGCCGCCCTGCCGCTGGATGCGCGCGCCCTGGATCATATGCCAGAGGTGCGGAACGACGCACATCTCCGCCCAGCACTGGCCGTATTCGTCGAAGTCAACGCCCCACGGATTGCTGCCACCTTCGGTGAAGATCTCAAACTTTTTGCGGGTCGGATGGTAACGCCACACGCCCGCATCGCACCATTGGCGCTCGCTCGGCGTCGCGCCGGGCTGGCCGACCAGCGATGGACAGAACACGCCGTGGCAGCCGTAGAGCCAGCCGTCCGGCCCCCATGTGAACGTGTTCAGCGTCTCGTGCGTGTCGGCGGTGTAGTTCCAGCCATCGAGCAGAATTTGCGGATCGCCCGCGGGCTTCGGCGCATCGCCGTCCGTTATGGGCACGAACATCAGGTACGGCGCCGCGCCAATCCACACGCCGCCGAAGCCGACTTCGAGGCCGCTCACCAAAGTGTGGTTGTCCATGAAGACGGTGCGTTTGTCGAACTTGTGGTCCCCGTCGGTGTCCTCCAGGACGAGAATGCGGTCCGTGCCGCCGAAGATGTCCTTGAGTTGATCTGGTGTGGGTTTCGAGCGGTCTGCGCCCGCGGGGCGCTCGTCCTTGGGCGGATTCCCGTGACGCCGGGGATAGGTGTAGCCCTCGGCCACCCAGACGCGGCCGCGATGATCGAGGCAGAAAGCGATGGGCTGTTGCACGTCCGGTTCGGCGGCGAAGACGTTCATTTTGAAGCCCGGCGGCAGGGTCGCTTTCGCCGCAGCTTCGGCGGCAGTCAGCCCGGCGAACAGGACCACGTCCGCCGGGGGCGGTTCGCTCTTCCTGGC
>JANOHH010001062.1:0-7650 GCA_031406395.1 Verrucomicrobiota bacterium
CAAACAATGAACTGCGAACGCCAAGGATGGCGTTCGCGAATCCGGAGCTGAGTTGAAGGGGGGTGATTCCGCTGGGATTGAGCGGACTACCGCATCAGCCACATCTTCATGGTGCGGTTAACCAGCTCGGTCGCGTCCTGCTGCACGAAATGGCCGGCCCCGGGAATCGTTACCAATGTCAGATCCTTTTCCAACCAGTCCCACGTGCCGTTCAAAGCGCCGGGCAACAACGCCCAGTCGTCCAATCCGTGGATCATCAACACCGGGCACTTCACCTTCACGAGTGGTGAAGTATCTTCCAAGTACGGCTCCTTGGGATAGTTACGCTTGTAATAATTCAGCATGGCTTCGAAATCGGAACGGCGAAAGGCTTCGACATATTTCGCCCGGGCTTCCGGGTCGGTCACCCATTCGGCAAGCTTTTCGGCGGTCAATTTTTCATGCGCACCGTCTTCCTGAAACCGCCGCGCGTACCCGCTGTTTTGCTGTTGCTTGGGATTGTGGGCCAGTTCTCGCGCCAATCCGCGAAAATGCGGCAGGTTGAGAATTATGAGTTTGTCGGTCATCTCCGGCTGGCTCAGGGCGAACGTCCAGGCCACCGCGCCGCCCCAGTCGTGGCCGACAATGATGGCCTTCGTCTGGCCGAACTGTTTGATCACGGCGGCTACATCCGACGCGAGCACGCTGAGACTGTAGTTATCCACGCCCTTGGGTTTGTCGCTCAGATTGTAGCCGCGCTGGTCCATGGCCACCACCCGATGGTTCGCCGCCAGGGCCGTCATCTGGTGTCGCCACGTGTACCAGTAATCGGGAAAGCCGTGAATCATGACCACCAACGGCCCCGAGCCCAGCGCGGCGTAGTGAATGCGCACACCGTTGTTCGTCGCGTACCCGTGTTCGACAAGTTGTTCCATACTCGAATCCTTTGCGTTCGTAGTCAGCGAGACGGCGACCGCGGCGATTGCGCTGATCGCAATGCGCCGCAACGCTGACTGAATTTGAAGTGAGGTTTGTTTCATGGTCTTATGCAAGCTGCTTGTAGATGAGTACGGTTTTGGTAATTTGCACGTGAAGTGTTCCTGGTTAGCCCATGGTGAATTTTTTGCGCAGATAGTCGAGGTGATAGGCGCTTTGGGTAGGCTCGCCGGTCGCCAGTTTCATCAACTCCGGCGGAGTGAGACGCGAGCCGGGGCGATGGACTTTCGTTCGTAACCATTGGAGCAGATTGCCGTATTCGCCGCGGGCGAGTTCGCGGTCGAGCGCGGGATTCTCCTGGGCCGCCCGCCGCATGAGCTGGGCGGCGTTGAGGTTGCCGAGCGTGTAGGTCGGAAAGTATCCCAACGCCCCGATGGACCAGTGGATGTCCTGCAAACAACCGTCCGCGTCTTTCGGCACTTTGAGGCCGAACATTTTTTCAAACTCCGCGTTCCAGCACGCCGGCACGTCCGCCACCTTGAGCCGGCCTTCGATCAATTGAACCTCGATCTCAAAACGCAAGGCGATGTGCAGATCATAAGTCACTTGATCCGCTTCGACGCGGATGAACGACGGGGCGACGCGATTGACCCCGGCACTGATTTGCGCCGGGGAAAACTTTTTCAGATCCGGGAAATGCTCGCAAGCGACCGGATGCCAGTATTCCCAAAACGCCGGGCTGCGCCCTACGTGGTTTTCCCAGAGGCGCGATTGCGATTCATGAATCCCGAGCGACACCGCGCTGCCCAGCGGCGTGCCGTAGTGTTCCGCGAGCAAGCCCTGTTCATACAGGCCATGGCCGGCCTCGTGCAACACCCCGTAGAGCGACTGTGCAAAATTTCGCTCATCGTAACGCGTGGTCAGCCGGCAATCGCCCGGTCCGAGCGTCTCGCAGAACGGATGCGTGGTGGCGTCCACGCGCCCGGCCTCAAAATCGAAGCCGAACGCCGCCGCCACCTTGCGATTGAACGCCTGCTGCGCTGCGACCGGGTAATGGCCATTGAGAAAATTCTCCGGAATGGCCGCGGAGCGTTCCACTGCGGCCGGCAGCAGCGCCACAATCGCCGGGCGCAGCGTGGCAAACAGCGCGCGCAACTCACTCGCGGTCACGCCGCGTTCATAACCTTCCACCAGCGCATCGTAGGGCGATTCCGGATAACCCCAGCAATCGGCCAACTGGCGGTTGAGGTCCACGATCTTTTGCAGATGCGGCTGGAAAAGGCGGAACCGGGATTGTTCGCGCGCCGCCTTCCATGCCTCGCGGGCGTGGGCGCGGGTGCGTTCCAGTTTTTCGATGAGCCGGGCGGGGACTTTGGTGGCGCGGTCGTAGCGCCACCGCCACTCGCGCACGTTGGCCGCCGCGTCCGAATCCGGTGCGAAGCCGTGGTTCTCGCCCGCGGCGATCAACTGGCCGACTTGCTTCGAGGTGAACATCCGGTGCGCTTTGCCGCCGAGGTAGGCCAGTTGCTCGGCGCGAAACGGCAGCGCCTTGGGCGGCATGTAGGTTTCCAGGTCCCAATTGAGCGCCGCCGCCGAACTGGTGAGGAAGGCGATTTCATGGGCGCGTTTGCAAAGCTTGCGATAAGGGGCGAAGTCGGCTGGCATCATTGTTGTCGCAGAGTGAACAGGGGATTGATCCAAATCACAAGTCCCGGAAGAGTCGGTATCTGGCCGGGCTGCGTTTGGTGGCGCAATCACCAAATTCCGATGGCAAAACTGCGCAAAGCACTTGTCGTTCGCACACGCTAAGCGATATCATCAGCGCTGATGAAGCTGTCGCCGTCACAATTCGCCAGTAACCGCCGGTTGACTGGCAGCCAATTGCTACCCTTTATCCTCCGAGTTTTCCTAGGCTGCTTCGCCGCTGGCGGATGTTGGCCGATGGTTCACGCCGCCGATGTCAGCTATTACGGCGTCATCAAGTCGCAACGCTACGTGCAGACGGTGAGCACGGGGCCGACCGCCCTCCTCCAGCAACGCTTTTGGTTTTAACGCGTTCGTCGTGGCAACCACCAATCAGGTCGTCACGAACGCCACCGTCAAGGCACCCGCTCCCAGCCTCACTCCCCTGCGGACGTTGCTCGCCGGTAGTAGTGGCCTTGATTGGCAGTTCGATGAGCAGTTCAACTCGCAGGGCGCTCTGGACGCAGCCTATCCCACGGCGACTTTCACCACCTACAGTTTTTCGATCGCCACTGTGAATGACGGGCTGCGTTCGGGCTCGGCAAATTTCTTCCTCGCTGGGACACCCCCGACGCCTCAAATCAGCAACTTGTCCGCCGCGCAACAGATCAACACCACCACCAATTTTGCGCTGCTGTGGAATCCGCTCAACGGCTCGAGTCTGGATCTCGTGCAAGTCGTGATCCTGCATGGCGCGAGCAACCTCGTTTATTCGTCGCCCGCACCGTTTGCGAGCAACGCGCTCAGCGGCACTTCGACCCCGCTCATCATTCCGCCCGGCGCATTGCCGGCTGGCCGTTCCTTCATCGGCCATCTCACCATCGGCAAGCCCGGCCGGCCCAACACCTCGGCCTATCCCGGCGCGACGGGCATCGGTGCGCTAGCGCGCGATACGGAATTTCCGCTCGCCACACTCCTGCCCATTGCGCCCTGGCTCCAAGTGATCCCAACCGGTTCGCCCCCGTTCGCGATTGGTTTCACGGGTGAATCGAACCGGAATTATCTTTTGCAGGGCAGCGTTAACTTGTCCAACTGGATCGACGTGACGATGACAAATTCGCCCACCGGCACGGGTGTCGTGACGGACCCCCTCTCCGCGTCGTTCACCAACCGATACTACCGCATCAAAGTTTTGCCATAGAGCCTGTTTGAAAACCCGCGGGGCGCGGGGGGGCGTGCAAGTGACCGGAAACTTAGCTCTTGGGCGACTTCCGCACGCGAGTGAAGGCAAATCAAAATTCCCCGGGTCGTGCCGCCACTTGCTCGCGACGCGCCGCAGTTTTTTGGGCCGGTGACAAACTGGGTCCTCGCCTTCCGCTTTTCGTCTGGACTGGAATCCTCCCACCTGCCGCCGACCGTCTGACGCGGGCAGCGCGGGGAGCGCACGGGTTGGAAGGAAAAAATGAATCCGCTTGCCAGCGGCTTGAAATTTGTCAAAAAAGAGTTGGAATTGTCCGTTCTGTTTCCGAAGCTGTGCCACATGAAAGCTACGCATCATAAATCGTTTTTCACAATTCTCGCGGCGGTTGGTCTCGCCACGCGCATCCTCGCCGCGGATTTTTTCATTCACGAAGGCGACCGCGTGGTATTTCTCGGCGATAGCATCACCGAGCAGCGATTGTACACGACTTACATTGAAGCCTATGCCTTGACCCGTCATCCGCAATGGCAGTTCACTTTCCGCAACGTGGGTTGGGGCGGCGACACCGCCTGGTTGCGGCAGCGCGCTCATCCGGATGAGGGCCAGCTTTTTGCCGCGGATGAGGCCGTCCAACAAGCAATGGTGGAGGACGCGGTGGGGCGGGGTCTGCGGCGGGATGTCTTGCCGCTTAAGCCGACCGCGGTCACGGTTGATTTCGGAATGAACGACCATTCCTACAAGGCGTTTCGCGAGGACATCTTTCGTGCCTATGTCCGCAGTCAGACGGAAATCGTAAAGGTGCTGAAGGCGAACGGCGCTCGGGTTGCTTTGTTAACGCCCCAACCGGTCGAGGATAAGCGTGCCGATCCCGATCATGATGTGCGCAACCAGTCGCTGCGCAAGTTCTCCGATGGGCTCAAGGATGTGGCCACCAAAGGCGGTGTGACCTACGGGGATCAGTTTGCGCCTTACATGGCGATTCTGTTGCGGGAGCGGGCGGGAAATCCAAAAACATTTATTGGCGGCGGGGATGCGGTTCATCCCGGCCCGATTGGTCAGATGATCATGGCCTGGGCGATTCTGAAAGAACTGGGCGCTTCGGCCTTGGTTTCTAAGGCGGAAATCAGCAGTACGACCAAAGCGGTGGTGGCGACAGAGGCTTGCAAGGTACAGAACTTGAAGGTGGCCGACGGGACAATCAGCTTTGACCGGTTGGACGATGCTTTGCCCATGCCGATCGAACCCGCCGCGGAGCCGGTCCTGAAACTGGCGCCGATTCTCGACGACTTGAATCGGTATGAGTTGCGGATTACCGGGCTCGCGCCGGGCAATTATGAGTTGAGCATCGATGGGGAAGCGGTGGGGAAGGCGACGGCGGAGCAACTGGGACTGGGGTGGAATCTGGCGACTCAGGCGGGGCCGATCACCAAGCAGGCGCAGGAGCTGTTAAAGCTGGTGGTTCAAAAAAACAATCTCTACTTCAATCGGTGGCGGAGCGTTCAACTCTATGCGTTTCCGGGTTGGGCTCAATCGCCGGAAGCGGAGAACAGCCGATCGGCGGAACTGGCGCGCATGGACCAGAAGATTGGCGAAAGTGAAGCCCAGATCGAGAAGGCCCGGAAACCCCAAACGCACCACTTCGAATTGAAGCCGACGGGCTAAAGCCGCGTGGCGGTCGCGCGATCCGATGACTTCCGGGCGGCCACGTCGCGACACGCCGTCCTAAGTTTCCCTTGGGATCGGATAAGGCCTGCGACGACTTCGCGGGTGCGTTAGAAGTTGATTCGCAAGCTCGCGGTGAGCATCCGGTCCCGCGGCAGTTCGGCATGCAGATTGAGGGGATTCAGCCGATAATCCGTGCCGCAGATGTTCAGCAGACTCAGACGGACTTCAGCATACCGGCGTGGGAGCCGATAGCCCACCGTCACGTTGTGCTGCCAGAAGTCTTCGTTCGCGTAGGCGGAGTTGTTTTGGTGATACCACTCGGATGCCCACTGGGCAAACACGCCGCTGCGATGTTGGAAATTCAGCGTCAACGCGAGTTGCTGCAGCGTGGCCTGTTGATCCGCCTCCAGTTGGTTGAGACCGGTCGCGTTGGGAGGAATGTCGGGAAAGCCCTGGTTCAAGTCGGCTTGGCTTATCAAATACCGCGCGCCAATCGAAAAGCTATCACCCACCAACTGCCCGGCGTACGCGGAGAGGCTGCGCTCGCGAAACGTCAGCGTCTGCTGGGTGCTCGAGGGCGAGTCCGGGGGTGCAAAGCCAAAGATAACCGGAAGCGAGTTGGTCAATACGCCGACGGTCCGCTCGCCGTCGGAAGTGAGCCTTTCCACCCGGACCCCGAACCACGTTCCGGACGCGAACGATTGGTCGAAGCCGACGCCCGCCGTCTCAAATTCCGTTCCCGGCGCGAGGCCCGCAACGCTTTCGGGTATCAGGCTGCGAAACGCCTGGTTGAAGCCCGCCACCTGTGTCGGTTCAAGGCGCACACTGTTGTCGAAGTAAAGTCCACTAAGGGACTTCGTGTAACTCGCGCGGAGCAACCCGCGTTGCCACGGCGCGAACAGCAAGCCCGCTTTCGGGGAGATCAGATTCGCCGTGGCCTCGCCGGCCGAGAGCGGCGGCAGGTCGTTATTCACCGGATACTCCAGATGGTCGTAACTGACGCCGGCGATCACGCGCAGAGGCTCAAAGACCTGGAGGGAGTAATAGCCGTAGGCGTCGCCGCGTTGGAGTCGCGTGCTGATCGTTTGGGTGTTGGAGTAGACTAGAAAGCCCGGTCCGATGGGCTCCTGACTCAGTTCGGAAAGCGTGTCCACCTCGCCCGATTGCCAGCGGCCACCGAGCACAAGCGACTGGCGTGCGGATTCCCACACCTGCTGTAACTCGGCTGAATACAGCTTGAAGTCGCTTGCATAATTTAATCGGAACGGTGGGAAGAAACCCGCCGTCTGTACGTCCGTGATCGTGCCGGCCGTTTGCTGCAAGTAGATCACGTTCGGTTGCGGATTCGTTAGCGACAGGCTGTCATCAAGCCGGGCCAGGAGCAGCAGCGTGTGACTGCCCGGGGCCCAGGTGTGATGCCAGCCGGCGTAGAGGGTTGGCGTCTGGGTTTCCTCGACGTGAAAGCCGCGTACGGATTGCGACGGATCATAAAGGTTCTGCACGTCGCCGGCTTCGGAGTTCAGGTGACCGATTTGAAAATACGCCTCGTCCGCGGGCGTGACCTGCTGCTTGAGGGTCAGGTAATACTGGGTTTGCTCCGACTGGCCGTTGGGTTGCTGGCCATTCAAGTTTTGGTACAAGGCGTCAAACGCGTAACTGAAGCCGCCGATCGTGCCGAAGACCGTTCCCACCTGCCGCCAGTCGCCGTCACTGCCATACTGAGTGAGCGAACTTACGCCGACCGGGCGCGGGTCGAATAACTGCACGTGTTCCTGCTGGGAGAGCACTTGGGAAAGGTTGCCGCCGCCGGACGGCGCAAGGAGGTTCGCCACCAGTAATTCACTTTGGCGCGCTGTCTCCATTCTCAGATCAAAACTGTTGGCGTTTTGGATGGACTGGTAGCTGTCCGCCAAGAAAAGGTGGCTGGAAAAATTTTCATAGCTCGCGCATACCGATTGCACGGCGGCGTTGTAGCTGACCTCGGGCAATCCCACGTCCGCATAAAACGCCGCGAGATTGGCGCTGCGCACGGAGCGATCATCGTCGAGCAACAGTCGCGAGCGAAAGATCGCGCGATTGTCATTCAGATCCACGGAGTGCTCGAGACTGCGGATGGCTGCGTTGAGGCGGTTGTTCTGCCACAAATCCAACGCGGAATAGAGCCAGGCGGTCGGGTCGTTCGGATC
>JANOHH010001070.1:0-6548 GCA_031406395.1 Verrucomicrobiota bacterium
TGGGCGTAGGCCATGGTCAGCTGATACAAGTCCGTGAGCAGCGCCAGGGAAGGGCGGTACAGCGACGAGAGAGAGTCGGGGTCAAGGCCCGTTCGTCGCTTACGCGCCGGTCCAGACCGACAAGACCAAGGAATCCATGATCGAGATGGACAAGGAACTGCGCGGCATTCTCGGCCCGCGCCCGATCACCGCGCAAGAACTGTCCACGGCGCAGAAGAACCAGACGCTCAGTCTGCCCGGTCAGTGGGAAACCATCGGGGCCGTGGGCGGGTCCCTCGACGAACTGGTTACGTTCGGCCTGCCGGAGGATTATTTCACCACTTATCCCGACAAGGTTCGCGCGCTAACGGCGAACGATTTGACGAAAGCCGCCCAAAAAGCAGTGCATCCGGATCAGCTGGTTTGGGTTGTTATTGGTGACCGCTCCAAAATCGAAGCCCCCATCCGCGAACTGGGCTGGGGCGAAATCAAACTGCTCGATACCGATGGAAATGGGGTGAAGTAATCCCATTGCTCGGTACGCTGCTCCACGGGATGGGACTCCGGGGAAATTGCCGGACATCCTCCTTGGGTTGCAATCTCGGGCCTGCAAATGCCGGTTGCAGCACGCTCTGATTTGCGCGGGTATTTTGCTAGTCATTCCGCCTTGCCTCTGGTAATTCAAACCCATGAACAAGAATCACAAATTTACCCGCCGCGACTTTCTCAAAACTTCCATCGCCTCCCTGGCCGCTTTTACCATTGTTCCACGCTACGTTTTGGGCGGTCCCGGATTCACTCCGCCCAGCGAAGTCCTCACCCGGGCGGTCATTGGCACCGGCGGCATGGGCATGGGCCACGTCACGTCCATCAACACCGCCTGCAAACTGCTCGCGGTTTGCGACGTGGATGAAAAACATCTGGCGACCGCGGTCAAAGCCGGTGGGGCCGATGTGAAGGGCTACCGGGATTTTCGCGAAGTTTTAGCCCGCAAGGATATTGACATCGTCCATGTTCCGACGCCGCCCCACTGGCATGCGGTGATTTCCATTGCCGCCGCCAAGGCGGGCAAGGATATCTGGTGCGAGAAGCCCTTGTCGCGGACGATCGCTGAGGGGGAAGCCGTCAAGGCCGCGGTCGCCAAGCATAAACGGATTTTCCGCCTCAACACCTGGTTCCGGTTCGACAGTCCTTTTTATGGGATGGGCGTGCCCGTGAAGCCCATCAAGAAACTGGTGCAGGCCGGAGTCTTTGGCTGGCCGCTCAAAATCACGCTGGGCGGGACCACCGGTTTTGACTGGAAACAGAATCAATGGTGCGGTCGCACCGACCTGACGCCCCAGCCGGTACCGCCCGAACTGGACTACGATCTCTGGCTGGGGCCCGCGCCGATGAAGCCGTATCATCCGCACCGCGTGCATCAGACATTCCGCGGTTACTGGGATTACGACGGTGGCGGGCTGGGCGACATGGGGCAACATTATCTCGATCCGGTCCAATACATCCTGGGCAAAGACAACGAAAGCCCGGTCCACATCGAAGCGGACACCAGTCCCCAGGATCGCGACGCGGTTCTGCCGTGGCGGCGGATTTCGCTGCGCTATGCGGACGGCTGCGAGATCATCCTCGACGGCGAAAACAAGGACCCCGCTCCTTTCCTTTCCGGGCCGAAGGGAAATCTGACCAAGTCGCTCGAATCGAATATTCCCGATCTCGTGGACAAAATCAGCGACCTGCCCGATCCCGCGCCGCAAGTCACGGACTTCGTGGTGGCGGTCAAGACGCGGCAGAAATTCGCGTTGAACGAAATCAACGGCCACCGCTCCTGCACCCTGATTAATCTGGCCAAGATCGCGGTTCAAACCGGTCGGCCGCTCCACTTCAACGACAAGAAGCAGCGGTTCATTGATGACGCCGACGCAAATGCCTACCTCAAGCAGCCGATGCGCTCCCCGTGGAAAATCAAGGTGTGAGGGGGAGTATCGCGGGAAGGTTGGATTCCTTCGCCTTGGCAGCTCGCGACTGTTGTCAATGACCCAAGCTCAGCGCGTGGTTGAACCCACGCCGCTGGTAGCCCAAAGCCGGTGGCGCGCGCATCCTCGGGCATCTCTTTAAATACCGGGAAGCCTTCAACCCGGGAGTGTTCCGGCAAGCGGAGGGAAAAATGCACCGCAAGAAACTCGCCCGCCGCCACAACCCCGCCGCCGCCCGCGGCCTTAAACTCGTCCCCGCCCAATGACTTACCCCATCAGCTTATCAGGAGGAGGCGGCACGGGCGCACGCTTCACGGGATGGTCCCCCGAAACGCAAGGAACACGAAGAACGCTGAGAGCGCTAGGGCGAAACCCCCAGCGATTTGAATCTGCCAAGCCCGCTCCGGTCCCATTCTCTCGTAGATGCGAAGGACTGCTGCGGGCGCGACGAAGCGGAACAGCGCCTTCGAGACGTGAGCCCAGCCAATCAGCGTCAGAACCACTTCAGGAAAGGTCCAGACGTTGTGGAACGAAACAATCATGGCACCGAAGTTCAAGTAGAGGAAGCCTTCGGCAAATGGCCCCAGCCGGCCGAGGCTGTGTAACTTCGCGAAGTACTCCACCCAAGCACTGCGTTGAAAGATGTGCGAGAGCCCAATCACGAAAAAGTTTACTGAAACGAAAACTTGGATTTCCCTTTCCATTCAGACTCCTACTATCGATACGGTTGACGGCTGCCGCACCGGGTAGGTGCAGGCGGTTAACCCGCCCACACCCCCCTAAGAACCGTGCGTGAAACTTTCGCTTCACACGGCTCGAGCCTTTCAAAGGACACACCCGTGTGGGGTGTCCCGGCAATCGATGGGATTAACGTAAGCATCCTGAGCCCCTTATACGCCCGTCGGAACCATCTGACCAGTCCTTTCACGGGGCAGGGTCCGCCACGCAAAACAGCGGCGGCGCTCAAAATACTCGGTGTAGCTTGGGTCATAAGGGTTAGCCTCTCCTCTGACCTTGATATGGCGCTCCAGCACCGTTCGGGCGATGGAATACAAGCGCAGCACGTGGCTTTCGCCAGTGCTCGCGCCGAGGCGAACCGCGAACCCGAACCTGCCGCCGGCCGTGAAGTATTTGCGCTTCAACCCTTGTAGGATTTATTCGGGTGCGTCCGCTTTGCCCAGCGCAATAGCTGGTAGTGGATGATGTGGTCCACGGTCCAAAAGGCTTTCGCCGAGCAGACGTAGCGATGATAATTGGCCCAGCCCCGAAGGATCGGGTTGAGTTTACGTATCAGCGTTTCCGCCGTTTGCCCGAGTAGCCCCTTGATGCACTCGCGGGTTTTCTGCACCAGCGCCTTCAACCCGTCCTTGGCGGGTTTGATGACCAGTTTATTCCGATACTTGCGCACGTTCTGGCCGAGGAAGTTAAACCCCGCTTCGATGTGGGTGAGGGTGGTCTTTTGCTCTGAGAGTGCCAGACCTCGTTCGGCGAGGAAGGCCACCACGGCGGGCTTAACGACCTGCTCCAGCGTTTCTTGGCTGCGCGCGGTCACCACGAAGTCATCCGCGTAACGGATGAAGTTAACCTGATCGCGTCGTATTTTGATCCGGCTGCGGATGGCCTTTTCCATCCCGTCCAAGGTCAGGTTGGCCAGTAGGGGGGAGATGATTCCTCCCTGCGGTGTGCCTTCCCTGGTTGGAAACAGTTGGCCTTTTTCCCAGTAGCCAGCTGTCAGCCATTGTTGCAACATCCTCTTGTCCATCGGAATGTTCTTGAGGAGCCATTGATGGCTGATCCGGTCAAAGCAGGCTTTGATGTCGCCTTCGAGCACCCAGACCGGCGCGTAGCTTTTGGCCAGCGCACAGAAGCACTGGCCGATGGCGTCGGCGCAGGAGCGGCCTTCCCGGAACCCGTAGGAGTTCCGGTCGGCGACCGTTTCGGCCACCGGTTTTAAGGCCAGCGCGTGGAGCGCTTGCATGGCGCGGTCCCGCAAGGTGGGAATGCTCAGCGGGCGCAGCTTGCCGTTCTTTTTCGGGATGTAGTGTCGGCGCAACGGAAGCGGCCGGTAACCACGACGTTTCAGGTTCTGCACTGCTGCATACTTCTGCCTGTCAGTCCTCCATATAACATTGTCTACACCGGGTGTTTTCGCACCCTTGTTTTCCGTCACCCGCTTAACGGCCAATAGCTTGGCCGAGCGCGAGTGTGTGAGCAGCCACGACAAGGCCTTTGCCCTGCCGTATTTTCCTGCTCGGATTGCCTTTGCAATACGCAACTGTAGCCTCCTGACATCGTGTCGGACTTTGGGCCAGTTAACGGCTTCCCAGTCCGACACTTTGTTGGAGGACGCACCAGCGAATAAATCCACTGTCATTTGCTTTTCCTCCTCAAGGATGGTTCGACGGTTTCTCTTGCAAAGAGAGACCTGACCGAAGTGGGCATATCCAGTGTATTACGCACTGGCCTTGGCTTGTTCGGTCTTCTCAATGCTGTTTCCGCTCCCCTGCCTTGCGGTTGGGGCGGCCACGAACGGCGTGGCCCGGAACCACAGCGTTTCCATGTTCTGCATTCGATACGGGATGGATTTAGGTCCGCTCTGCTACACCGGCGGTCTTGGGAGTGTGCGCCGGGCCACGTTAGACGACCCGGACTCGACCGCTTGCCATTTTGGCTCCAGCCTTGATCAGCCTCGTGTGGCTGGTTTCTCTGTGACGATGCTTAAAAGCGTTTAGTAGTTTAACCCTGTCCTCCGACTCTAGCGCTTCCCCCGGCTTGAGGCTGCCAGGTTGGCTACATTACCGGGAAGGCTTCAGACCCCTGACAGTAGCAGTCCCTTGACCGCAGCCCATCCGACGCCTGCTTCCGTGGAGTACCTGCGGACACACGCAGGGCTTGGTCAGGATCGCTCCAGCCAAGCAGTACCGAATGCAACTTCATGTCACAACTAACGATCCAGATCAGAGACCCGGCGCCGCTGATTCACGATTGCAAACCGGAGTGTCATCGCCGGGCTCACTGCATCTGGTTTGTTGGGCGTTCCGAGCACCGACAACGGCGCAGCCCGACAACACTCGCCACGAAGAGCAGGGCATCTACCCCGAGTGCCTGAAACCAAAGCTTCTCGTAGCCGTTGCCGAGTCTGTATCCGTCGTACACGGCATCCTTATACGCTGAACCGACTAGCTCATCCAGTCCAGTCAGTTGGGCGACGGTCAGCCCAAGATGTGCGCTCGGCAACTCCGGACGGGTGGTATCCGCCAGTCGTTCGGAGCGCATCTTGTACTGGTTGTGGGCGAAGTCGCTCAAGGACGTCATGAACGAATAGACCGGGAACACGATCGACACCAGCAAGAGGACGACGAAGAACGCTTTCATAGTATTGCTGCCACCTAATGTCACTTACGAATCGTGCGTGTAGCAACTCCCCTTCGGCTCGTATCAATCACACACTCAAGAGAACCGTCGGCTGTCCGCGCCACATGGATGTCAGAACGGGTGATCAGCGAGGTAGAATACCCATGCTGCAACTCAAGAAAGGCAGCATCCTCGACGGAAGAGGTGTCGTTTGTCTTCATCGCGGCCAAGAGAGTAGCAATGCCTACCGAATGACTGTCAAGCTGCTGAGTGACGGCGTGAGCCAAAGCACGACCGTCCAGAACCGCATGCTGATGCACCATGACCAAGGCAACGACGGCGAGGAGAATGAGAGGACAAACTATTTGCCACTTATTCATGTGATGCACGAATCCGCCCAACGCTCAGCATCAGCCGCGGGAGCCAGCCGCCACTGATGCAGGAATTGACACTGACCTGAACGGCTGGCTCCCGTCGGCTGAATGCTGTGGTTCGACATCCCTATTCCTTGGTGTTCCCGAGCCGCTGCTGCTGCTCTAAGAAGGCAGGATCTATCCAAACCTTCTTCACTTGGCCGGGCTTCAGCTTGATTTCCGGCTGCGGCCTGAGCGCACTAAGAAACGCCGGCAGCGACTCGGCAACCTGCTGGGTATTTCCGGTCTCGTGATCCCAGAAAAAGACCCTGCCATCGTGCGCTCTCAGATACTCGTTTCCGCAATCGTCCTCTCCGAAAACGTCATAAGCGCGGAAGCCCTTCCTCCGGGTCCTCCAAGTCCCCACATCGAGCAGGTTTTTCACACCGTACCAGTCCTCACCTAAGACCAGCGTCTGATTCTGGTGCAGCCTGGCCCTCGCGCTGGCTATGGCTTGCTGGAACTCTTCGTTCATAGTGTCGTCGAACGAATAAAACTCAGCGACGGCGGCCACGAGACGCGCCGTTTGCAACCGCGACGGCCCGCCGCCGATCGTTGCAGATTTTGGTTAGGCCGCATCATAGTAAAAAATCAAAACCTCCAATCCAATAGCCAATACAGGCAACGACGAAGCCTGCGGTGGACAGCAGCACCGGCCGCCAAGCTTCTCTGAAGTGCGTAAGGAGAAATAGCCAACTGATGACCGGGAGGAACAAGCACGCGAAAAACCAGATGAGACCGTGCCGATACGCGATGACGAGAAAGCGAACATCGCCGATAAGCCCGGCGATGCATCCGAGTCCGAACATCAGACTCACCAGACGATAGG
>JANOHH010001081.1:0-1182 GCA_031406395.1 Verrucomicrobiota bacterium
TGCTGTATCGCGGGTTTCCAAACCCGCCGGCCACCAAAGCTCCTGCGCCCGCCGACTTGGAAGTCGGCGACACAGCAGGTTTGGAAACTTGCGCTACGGCGGTCATGCGGGATGGACTCATGACTTGCAACCCCGGCTCACATGATTTCCTTCAAGCGGCCGCCTGTTTTCCCGGCCTCGGCCACCGTGGGAATCACCCGAACGTCCTCGCCCAGCGGATGCGGTAATTTCGCGCCGGGATCAATCCCGAGCAGTTCATACATGCTGCCGATGAGGTCCACCGGATACACCGGCCGATCCTTCACGTCGTCGCCTTTCGCGTCCGACGCGCCGATCACGTGCCCGCCCTTGAATCCGCCCCCCGCGACCACGGCGGAGAAAACTTTGCCATGATGGCCGCGGCCGCCATTCCACGGCGCTTCCCACTGGACCTTCGGCGTGCGGCCAAATTCGCCACTCCACCAGACGATGGTGCTGTCCAGCAGGCCGCGCTCCTTCAGATCCTGAAGCAGCGTCGCGAGACCTTTGTCCATCTCCGGCAACTTACGGCGCATGATTTGAAAATGTTGTTTGTGCGTGTCCCAACCTTTGTAGTTGATTGTGACATAGGGCACGCCTTTCTCGACCAACCGACGCGCCATCAGGCAGGATTGCCCGAACGTGTTGCGGCCATAACGGTCGCGCAACTCGTCCTTCTCCTGCGAAAGATCGAACAACTTGCCCGCGCCGCCGAGGATCATTTCGTAGGCTTGATCCTCGGATTGATAAAGCGCCTTCAGCGACGCATCGCCCGGCATCGCCCGGCCGAGCGTGTTTAGTTGGTGGAGCAATTCGCGCCGTTGCTTTTGTCGTTCATCCGAGATTCCTTGCGCCACGACACCTTCCACCATGAACCGGGGCGCACCCGGATCGCCGCCCGTGGCGAAGGGTTTGAAGCGCGAACCCAGAAAGCCCGCTTCGGAAAAACGTCCCTGCGGCTCGGTCAGCACGATGTAAGGCGGAATCAACCCCGTGTAGCCGGCGTCGTAACCTTTGAACAAGGACGTGACCGCGCCGACGCTGGGATAGACATCGCGCCCACCGGACGCCCGCCCGGTTTGCACCATGTAGGATGCGGTTTCGTGACCGTTGTTGCCATGGGTCATGCCGCGGATGATGGAATACTGGTCGGCCTGTTTGGCG
>JANOHH010001085.1:0-9496 GCA_031406395.1 Verrucomicrobiota bacterium
ATCCGTTCGCGCTCTTCGGCGCTAATTTTCAGGTTTTCCGAAAGTTCGAGAGCCTGTTCTTCTTTAAGTCGCGCCAACCGCTCACCCATTCTTTTTAGTTCGTCTTTACCGATGGCTAAGTTTAGGCCTTCTCCATTGCCCAGATAAAAACGACCATCCCGTACCCCAAACCCGCGGCCGTCGTCATCGTTGAAATAGAAAAATCCCTTTTTATCCATATCCAAAATGTCCAACGTTTCGTCATTTTCGAGTTTGCGACCGTCCATCCAAACTTCGCCGTCTTTGATGACCAATACCTTGGAGTCGCCGTTCTTTTTGATCTTGAGTACCGTATTCCCGTCTTTGTCTTTGGTGGTGTGCAGTTTTACAGAAGACGGGGGAAGGGGAAATTCCGGAGCCTCCGGGGCTTCCGGCACTTCCCAAACTTCCGGCGCTTCCAATGCCTCCGGCGCTTCCGGTGCGAACGCCGGGAAAGGCGGCGGCGGCGGCGCAATGTCCGCCAGGATGTCTTCGGTCAAATTGCGGTATTGCGCACCGGCGGATCGGACGCTGGCGAAAGGGAGTCCGGAGGACAGACCAATCAGTTGGACGGCTTGCGGACTGAGTCGATTGAGACCACCCCCGCGGGTGCCAACCCAGAGATTGCCTTCGGAGTCCTCAAGAATATTGATGATGTTGGGATGCGAAGTGCCCACACTTTTCAGGTCGCCCGCCTCGTAACGAAATAGACCGCCAAAGGAAGTGCCAAGCCACAAGCCGCCTGCGTGGTCTTCGTACAGCGCGGTCACCGCCACCTCAAGGCCGCTGGGTTTGAGATCTAATTCAGCCACGGGGCGCAACTCACCTCCTGCCTGATAGTGAAATAATTTGAAGTTGGCGCTGAGCCAGATGCCACCTTGCCGGGCTGGCGCAATGCGGGCGGTTGGCGGACCCAACTTCAGCAGCGTCACAAAGCGACCGTCCCGGAAAATACCCACCCGATCCGTTTGCGAAAACCAGAGCTGACCTAGAGTGTCCGTCGTCAGCCAGCACATACCTTGGCCCGGCAGCCCTTCCGTCGCACCAAAGCTTTGTACTTTTCCTTCGTGAATCCGGAATACACTTCCCGTACTCACACTAATCCAAATGTTCCCTTGGGCATCTTCCGCCATTGCCCGGGCGGGCGCCCCGCTGGCCGTTTCCATTAACGAAAGCACCTGGGTTACTTTGCCCGCCTCGACGCAGATGACGATGCCACCATCCTTGGCCAGCCAAAGCCGACCGCGTCGATCCAAGAGCATGGCGCGATTCTGATCCGTCGTCGCGCTGGCGGAGGTCGCCGGGGTGAAATCCCGAAATTGCACGCCATCGAAACGAGACAGCGTGCGGTGCGTGGCGACCCACAAATAACCATCGGGCGTTTGCTCCAGGCCCACGATGGTTTGATCCGGCAGACCGTCCTCCGTTTGCCAGGCCCGCGCAGACCACGACGAATTCGTGCCGGCAACGAGCGGCAGCGTGAGGCTCATCCCGACCAAGCTCGCCAACCACTTCCGCCGCCCAAGGCAAATCATCAGCTTGAACACAGCGGCAATCTAAGCCCTTGTCATACTTGGGCAAGCCGCAAGCGTCACGCGTTGGGGTTCACGTTTAACCGTTGCGGGAGACAAGGGGGGGACAGCAGATTGCCGGCTGTCGGGCTGCATTCCGCTCACCCTTATTCCCCTGACCTTCACCCCGCCTGGCGATTCGGGTTTGGGGGCCGGCACGGCAAGGCCGCAACCAAAGGGGGTATTTTTGTTGATCGACACTTGATAACAAACTGGGGCTGCCGTGCCGGCCAACGACCAAGGATCAAAAATGAGATCGTCAACTGCCGAAGAAGCCACTTTGAATCCCGTCACCAAGCAAAAGACGTTGCTTCAGATCGACTCACGCCCATCGGTTGGGGGTTACTCCCGGCTGGGCTCGGCGACCCTGGAAGAAATTCGTGTTCATTCGGACCGCTTCGTGGTTTAACCTTGCCACCGCATGAACATCCAAACCGCCGTCCTCTGCGACGCAGCGACCGACGACAACGGCAAACTCAATCTGCTCGGGGCGTTCGACACTATTTACGCCCGCGAGCTGCCCGCCATTCATCCGCAATGTGCGGTCGCGTTACGCGTGACGTTCCTCGCCGGCGACGAGGGCAAGCGCCAGTTGAAACTCAACTTCGTGGATGCCGACGGGCGCGCCATCATGCCGCCCATTGAGATACCAGTGGAAGTTGCGTTACCGGACGATATGCATTTTGGCACCCGGAATTTCATCATCAACATTCAGCAGTTGAAGTTCGAGACGCCGGGACTTTTCTCGATGGACGTGTCACTCGACGGCCAACTGCAGGCCAACATCCCGCTACTGGTCAAGCATGTGCTGCCGCCACCAGTGCCGGGCTAAGGAGCGATGGGGTAGTGAAGAAATGGATTGAAGAGTTACCTTGCCAACCTGCCATCTCTCCATCATTCCAAGTTTGCTTGCTTATGACGGATACTCTGCTGCTCACCTTGTTGATCTTCACCGCGGCACTGCTGTATTCGTCCGTCGGCCACGCAGGTGCGTCGGGTTATCTCGCCGCCATGGCGCTCTTCAACCTCGCGCCGGACGTGATGAAACCCACTGCGCTCGTGCTCAATCTCGTGGTCGCGACGGTGGGCACGATCCGCTACGGCCGGGCCGGTTGTTTTTCTTGGAGTGTCTTCTGGCCATTCGCTGTATTATCCGTGCCGCTGGCGTTCGTGGGTGGGGCCATAACTCTCTCCAACCCGGCCTACAAAACAATGCTGGGCCTCGTCCTTTTGTTTGCCGCCGGGCGACTCGCCTTCCCCATCGCCAGTGTCACGCACGCCACAGCGAAACCCGTCGTCCTCCCGTTGGCACTGGGCTTCGGCGGGGTCATCGGCCTGCTCGCCGGCCTGACCGGCGTGGGGGGCGGCATTTTTCTCAGCCCGTTGTTGTTATTTCTCGGTTGGGCTGACGTGCGCCGGACAGCGGGCGTTTCCGTCGCCTTCATTCTGGTCAACTCCGCGGCTGGCCTGCTCGGACACCTGGCCAGCGTGCAGCAGGTTCCATCCGCAATCAGCTGGTGGGCCCCCGCCGCGCTGTTCGGCGGCGTGATCGGCGCGGAACTTGGGAGCCGCCGGCTGGCGCTGCTGACAATGCGACGGTTGCTGGCCGTGGTGCTGGTCGTTGCTGCGGTGGGAAGTTTTTGGCCGCGCAAGACAACGCCGAGTCTCGTGCCGGCCCAGCGATCGTTCTCGGTTGCCCCCGCCCGTGAAACCGCCTAACCCTTGCGACGAAATCATGTTTATACTCCATCTGTTGATCCTCAGCCTCCTGTTGCTTAGCGCCGCGCCCGCCCGCGCCGATTGGCCAGACTATCGCGGGCCGTGGGCCAACGGCCACGCCGCCGCGCCCGGCGATCCGAAGCCCGTCGGGCTACCGCTAACGTGGAGCGAAACTCAGCACGTCAAATGGAAGACGCCCATTCCGGAACGGGGCTGGTCCACGCCGGTCATCTTGGGCCAGCAGATTTGGTTGACGACGGCAACCGAGGATGGGCGCGACTTTTTCGCGATCTGCGTGGCTGCCGCGACCGGAAAAATCCTGTTCAACGAGCAGTTGTTTCATTGCGACACCCCGGAAGTTTTGGGCAACAGCGTCAATTGCTACGCGTCGCCTTCGCCCGTGATCGAGCCGGGCCGGGTGTACGTCCACTTCGGCAGTTATGGGACGGCTTGCCTGGACACGAAAGATTTCAAAGTGCTTTGGAAGCGTGACGATCTGCTGTGCCGTCACTTTCGCGGACCGGGCTCTTCGCTGGTGTTGTTCCAAGACCTTTTGATCCTGACGATGGACGGGATTGACGTGCAATACCTCGTCGCGCTCGACCGGAAAACCGGGCGCACGGTTTGGAAAACGGACCGCACGGCGGATTGGAATGATCTCCTGCCGGATGGGCAGCCCGCGCGCGCTGGCGATTTACGCAAAGCCTACTCCACCCCGCTCTTCATCGAAGTGGCCGGGAGCGCGCAGATGATCAGTGTGGGTTCGAAGGCCGCCTATGGCTACGATCCCACGAACGGACGCGAACTTTGGCAGATCAAGACTGAGGGATACTCGGTCGCGTCCCGCCCGCTTTACGGACACGGCTTGGTTTTCATCGCCACCGGCTCCGGCAAGTCGGAGTTTCTCGCCCTGCGTCCGGATGGCCGGGGACTGGTGCCGGACACGAATGTGGTGTGGCGTACCCCGCGCGGCGCACCGAAGATGGCGTCCCCGCTGCTCGTGGATGATCTGTTGTTTCTGCTGGCGGAAAACGGCGTGATGCGTTGCCTCGAAGCCACCACCGGCAACGAGTTTTGGCAGGAGAGAGTGGGCGGGGAATACTACGCGTCACCGATATTTGCCGACGGCAACATCTATTGCTTCAATCAAGATGGGAAAACGACCGTGCTCAAGGCCGGACGAAAATTTGAAGTCGTGGCCACGAACACGCTGGAAGATGGTTTCATGGCGTCACCGGCGGTGGACGGCCGGGCGCTCATTCTCCGAACGAAGAAGAATCTTTACCGCATTGAGGCGGACCCACCAACTGGCGCGAATGGTGGAAAATAAAATTCCCACCGATGGAAAGAGGAGGCTGAGCGCCCCGGAGCCTGGACATTTCGGACGCCACCACCGCTAAACTGGTAGGGTCGTTGCGCTGCGACGACCAACGCCGCCTGCAGCGGGCGCAAAGCCTTCACCAGTGGCGTGCGCTGCCGTGAAAGAGTTCCGGCCCTGCACGGGCCGGTGTCGTCGCAGCGCGACAACCCTACCACCGCCGAGGAATCCCCACGTCTTTTAGCGGCGGCGGCCTTGGCCCCAGAATTAGCTCTCGTTCCGTCGCGCACCCTGCTAGGATGTAAAAGTCGCGAAGACACCACATGACACCAAAACTATTTTCCGAACTCGGCCTCTCCGCCGAAGTGCAGAAGGCCATTGATAAACTCGGCTTCGAAAAGGCCGCGCCAATTCAGGCTGCCGCCATCCCGGTACTGATGGCCGGGCACGATGTCGTGGGCCAGTCGCAGACGGGTTCCGGCAAGACGGCGGCGTTTGCCATTCCCGCCATCGAGAAGACCGACCCCAACCTCCGCGCGGTGCAGGTCATCATTCTTTGCCCGACGCGCGAACTGGCGGTGCAGGTGTCCGAGGAGGTGCACAAGCTGGCGCTCTTCAAGCGCGGCATAAATGCCCTGCCGATTTATGGCGGCCAATCGTACGAGCGCCAGTTTTACGGCCTCAAGCAGGGCGCGCAGATCGTGATCGGCACGCCGGGCCGCGTGATGGATCACATGCGCCGCGGCACCCTCCGCCTCGAAACTGTGAAGATGGTCGTCCTCGACGAAGCCGACGTGATGCTCAACATGGGTTTCCGTGAGGACATCGAAACCATTCTCAAGGGCGTGCCGAAGGAACGGCAAACGGTGTTCTTCTCCGCCACCATGCCACGGCCGATTCGCGACTTGATTGAAAAGTTTTCCCGCGATCCGCAAACCGTGAAAGTCGAGCAGAAGGCGATGACCGTGCCGACCGTCGAGCAGGTTTATTACGAGGTGGATCGACGCTACAAGATCGAACTGCTGACGCGGCTCATTGACATTCATGACCTCAAGCTCGGCATCATTTTCTGCAACACGAAGCGCATGGTGGACGATCTCGTGGATCATCTCGAAGCGCAGGGCTACATGGCGGATCGTTTGCATGGCGACATGACCCAGGCACAGCGCGACCGCGTGATGAACAAGTTCCGCAAGTCCGGCCTCGAATTCCTCGTCGCCACGGACATCGCGGCGCGCGGCATTGACGTGGACGATATCCAGGTGGTTTTTAACTACGACTTGCCCTACGACGGGGAGGATTATGTGCACCGCATCGGGCGCACGGGCCGCGCCGGGCGCACGGGCCGCGCGATTACCTTCGTGTCCGGCCGGGAGCTGTTTCAGATCCGCAATATCGAGCGCTATACCAACACGCGAATCCAACGCGCGCGCATTCCCACCGAGGCGGAAGTGGGCGAAGCGCGGGAGAATGTTTTCCTTGGCAAACTGCGCACGACGCTGCAGAGCGGGGAATATCAAAAACAGGATCATCTCATCGAGCGTTTGCTGGAGGAGGGCTTCAGTTCCACCGACCTGGTGTCCGCGCTGATTCAATTGTTGAAAGGCGGCGAGGAAACTCCTGCGCGCCCGCAACGCACCGAAGAATACGAACGCCCCGACCGAACCGACCGCCCTCCGGAACGCGAACGATTTCGCGACGGCCCGCGTGAGCGATCGGATGATCGCCGCGCGCCCCGCTACGAAAGCCGCGGTCCCAGCGAACGCCCCCAACGTTTTGCCGACCGTCGGGACGAGCGTCCGATGCGTGCCATCGCCGCGCCGATCTCGCGAGCGGGCCGACCTGAAAGACCGCCGGTCTCCGCCCCGACTCAGCCGGTGAAAATAGAAGCGATCAAACCAGCAGCTAAACCTTCGGTTGAAGTGAAGGTCGAGAAACCGTCGCCCGTGGCTGCCAGCAAGCCCGAGATTCAAAAGAGCTATTCCGACCAGGAGATTTTGGCCTCGGTAAAACCCGAATTTCGCAAGCCGGTTGAAACCAGATCGCCGGGCAAATCCAACAAGCCATGGGAAAGGCGCGAACCCATTGAAGCCAAGCCCGCCTTCATTCGGCCCCCCAAGAAGACCCGCCCGCCCGCCGGCGAATACACCCGTCTGCATCTGAACCTGGGCGAAGAAATGGGCGTGACCCCGATTGACATCGTGAACACCATCGCCGGCGAGACTGGTCTGCCCGGAAAAGTCGTCGGCAAAGTGGACATCCGCGAGCGCCATCTGTTCGTGGACGTTGCCGCGGAACACGCGAATGCCATTCTTGCCAAACTGAACCGCGCGAGCGTCAAGGGCAACAAGGTGAAGGTCAAAGCCGCATAATGGCCAGCGAAAGTTCAATCCGACCAGTGGAACGCTTATTCCCGTTCGTCTTGCGCGCGGGGATTCTGATGATTGGCCGCGACACGTTGAGCCGCAACAAGGGCAAGCTGCATTTTGTGCTGATCACCGAAGACATCTCGGAAGCCGTTCGCGATGAAATCCTGGTGGACTTCAAGCATTACCCGGTGGTGCAACATTACGGACCGGCCGACTTGGAAAAGCATTTTGGCATCAAGGGAGCGAAGACGATTGGCTTTACGAAGTCGGGCCTCGCACAATCCATCTACGCCGAATTAAAGGAGCATCGGATCAACCAGCCCGTGACCCCCACGAAGCCACCCGCCGCGCCGACGAAACCTCCCGCCCGCCGCCGCTGAGATTCCGCCGCCGAACTTCCTATGTAACGGCCAAGAATGGGGATTCCGCAGGTCGCCCTGAATGACGCGGCCCCTGATTCGGACGCGAACTTGCCTTTGTGCCTAATATTGCCAAGCTCGCGCGGTTGAATTTTGTTTCGAGCCAACTCTTCTCGCGCCACCGCTACCTTCTGGCGGCGCTGGCCGGATTTGTCCTCGCCACCGCCTTTCCCAAGTTCGACTTCGCCGGCGCCGCCTGGGTGGCTCCCGCTCTGATCCTGGCCTGCGCGTATCGCACCCACGGACGGAAGGCATTTCGGATCGGCTACGCCGCCGGGTTGACGTTCTACCTCACCACCCTCTACTGGCTGCTGCACATTCCGGTGACGGGGTTTCCGATTTTCGGCTGGATCGCGATGAGCGCGTTTTTGGCGCTCTATCTGGCGGCGTGGGTTTGGCTGCTCGCCGGGCATCTGGGCAAAGGCGGCTGGCTGCGGCGCAGCGCATGGAGCCTGGCGGGCGCGGCGGCATGGGTGGCCTTGGAAATGATCCGCGCCCGTTTCCTCAGCGGCTTTCCGTGGAACAATATCGGCACGTCCCAGTGGGGGATGTTGCCCTTGATTCAAATCGCGGCGGTGACGGGCGTCTACGGCGTGTCCTTCATCGTGGTCTGGTTTTCCCTGGCCATGTTCTCCGGGGTGGTCGCCATGTTTCGGCACCCTACGTCGCGCTACGTTTGGATGAGTGAGATTATACTGCCGTTGCTGGCGTCGTTGATGATTTTCGTGAGCGGGATGGCACGCTTGCGAAGCATGCCAGCCGAAACGGAAACCCTCCGCGTCACCTTCGTCCAACCGGCCATTCCGCAAACCATGATCTGGGATTCGAACGAGAACACGAATCGCTTCCGGCAGCTGATGGAACTCACCGCGCAGGCGCTCACCAACGAAACCGATCTCCTGCTCTGGCCGGAAGCCGCGTTGCCGGAGTTCAACGCCACCAGCTTTACCGCAATCACGAACCTGATTCAGACGCATGAGGTCGAAATGATTTTCGGCGCGGACGACGTGCAGGAAAAATCCAACCCGACTCCCGGCGACCGCTACGATGCGTACAACGCCGCGTTCCATTTCCGACCCAACGGAGCGTTGGGTGGCATTTATCACAAGCGCCATCTGGTGATGTTCGGTGAATATATTCCGCTCGTGCGCGCGCTGCCGTTCGTGAAATGGTTCACGCCCATCACTGGAGGCTTCACCCCCGGCGACCGCGCCACGCATTTTAGATTGGAGCGTCGGGGCGAGCGTCCGCGCGAGCCGCTCGTCACGGCTAATTCAAGCAATGGCTCGCCGGGAGTCTCACCCCACCGCATCAAGCTTTCCACGTTGATCTGTTTCGAAGACACGTTTGCACACCTCGTCCGTGAATATGTGGACGACGACACGGATTTCCTCGTAAACCTCACCAACAACGGCTGGTTCGGGGAGAGTGCATCGCAATGGCAACACACGGCAAGTGCGGCTTTCCGCGCCGTCGAGAACGGCGTCCCCCTGCTCCGCTGTTGCAACAACGGTGTGACCTGCTGGATTGATGCGCGCGGCCAGGTCCGGGAGATTTTCCGCGATCGCAGCGGCAGCGAATACGGTGCGGGTTTTGTGACGTGGGAGATTCCAATTCTCGCGGCCGGTGAAAAGCGCCCGCGCACCTTTTACAACCTGTATGGCGACTGGTTTGCGTGGGGTTGCGTAGTTGTGACGGGACTGCTGGTGATGCCGCGACTCCGGCGGCGCACCCGGCAATAAAGCCTCAAGCCGAAACGATGCCGTTTTGGATTCACGGGTATGGTCCGCCCAACCCGCATGCCTGGTTGAAACACGATCTTGCTGTGGAAAAACCGTGCTCGGTCAGCACAATGATTCTCGCGGGCTGTCTCCTGCTGCAACGGAACTCTCGACTACCAATCCTGAGTGTCAAATTCGCCTGGCTCAAAGCTGACGTCCCCGGCGGCCGCAGGTTCGATCCAGGAACAGTCCCAGCTGCAATTTCATCATCGCGAGTTCGAAACGAGGTTTCTTCTGACTTGACAAACACTCTAACTTCTGTTTTTCATTAGCGGCTATCCTATGAAAGCATGCTTGCCCT
>JANOHH010001091.1:0-2817 GCA_031406395.1 Verrucomicrobiota bacterium
CGGTGACGGCATTGGCGGCGTAGATGCGGATGTAGTGCAATACGACGGCCCCTCGATGGTTAACAGTTCATCACCCATTACGATCAACAGTTCCGGACTGCTCAACTTGAACGATTTCGACGACGGCTTGGGCGCTTTCACGCTCCTCGCCGGGGATATTCAGACGGGCGCCGGCACCTTGACGATGGCAAATAACGTGACAGCGGTGAGCGAGTCGGGGAACCCGGCCAAAATTTCCGGCAAACTGGCATTGGGCGCTTCGACGCGCACGTTTACGGTGACCGATGGGCCCAATGGATTCGATTTGCAAATCTTTGCGACCGTAAGCGGCACAGGCGGAATCACCAAAGCCGGGGACGGAGATATGCAACTGCTGAGCTCCAACACGTTCTCCGGTTTGGTGACGATCAACAACGGCGTGCTGTTTGCCTCGGATGACTTCGCACTGGGCACCACCAACACCGGCACCATTGTTCAGAGTAATGCGACACTTGCGGTTCAGGTCAATGTTCACGTTGGCCTCGAGCCACTTACTCTCGACTCCACGGGCGGGCCAGTGTTCGCTTCACTGGCTTCGTTTGCGGGCATTCAATCGAACTCTTGGGTCGGGGCCATCACACTAGCGAGGGACACAAAGGTTCGCGTGGACACTAACGCCACGCTGAACTTGATCGGCCCCATCAGTGGTTCGGGCAGCCTGACAAAAAGCGGGAGTGGCACGCTCCACTTCAGCGGTGGCACGGCCAACACCTATGCTGGCACCACCACGGTCAACGGGGGCACCTTGGTTCTGGCCAAGTCCGTCCCCAACGGCGCGATCGTCGGCCCGTTGGTGATCGGTGACGGTGTTGGTGGCGTCAACGCGGACGTTGTGCGCCTGGAGATCGGAACGCAGATTGGAAATAACTCATCTGTGCTGATCAATTCCTCCGGCCTGCTGGATTTGGATGGGTCGGGCGAAGCGGTGGGCTCTATCGCGGGCGGCGGCAATTTGGATTTCGGCGCGGGCGCCGCATTTCTGAACGTCGGGTTTGACAACCTGAGCACGACGTTTAGCGGTATCATCAGTGGCGCAGGTGATTTGACCAAGTTTTCTGGAACCACCGGCACGCTCACTCTGAACGGCAACAATACTTACCTCGGAACAACTACCGTCAACGGCGGCACCTTGCTGGTGAACGGCTCCCAGCCGCAAAGCCCGGTTTCTATCGGCAGCAGCGGCACCTTGGGCGGCATTGGCACGGCGGGCAACCTCGCGGCCAGCGGTGTGATCGCACCCGGCACCAGCCCTGGCATCCTGACTTCCAGCAACGTGACGTTCACTGCCACCGGCTCGTTCCCGGTCGAACTCAACGGGACGACCGCCGGCTCGGGCTACGACCAGCTCAACGTTCGCGGCACGAACAACCTCACCGGCGCGGCGTTGTCGGTGAGCGTGGGCTTCCTGCCGACGGAGGGCGATCAGTTCAGGATTATCAACAACGACGGCGCGGATGCGATCACCGGAACTTTCGATACCTTGCCCGAAGGCGCGGTGGTCAACTCCGGCAACTTCCGCTTCCGAATCAGCTACGTCGGTGGGACCGGCAACGATGTGGTGTTGACGGTGACCAACCAGTTCCTCAAACCCGGGGGCGCCTTCGTGTTCAGTGGCAACGGCAACGGCGCCATCGAACCCAACGAATGTAATCTGCTCAGCCTGGTGGTCAGCAACCTCAGCGGCGTCGCGATGACCGGACTCAACGCCCGGCTGCACTCGGTGACGCCGGGAGTCGCAGTCACCCAGCCGTTTTCGACCTATCCCAACATTCCGGCCAACAACCGGCGCACCAACGATTCGATGTTCCAGGTCACCACCGCGCCCGGTTTCGTCTGCGGCAGCGACGTGAACCTGGAACTTGAAGTCGTCACCGCCACGCACGGTACGCTCATCGTGCCTTTCTCGCTGCCCAGCGGGGTGGCCGGTGCCGGGGTCCGCTTCAACAACAATATCGTCACCGCAATCCCCGACGCGAGCTTCGTGGATTCGACCGTCGCGGTGGCTGGGATCACCACGCCGCTCAAGAAGGTCGTGGTACTGCTGCATATTACCCATACGGCGGCTTCGGATTTGGATGTCTCGCTCATCGGGCCGGACGGCACCATCGTGGAGCTCACCAGTGACAATGGCGGCGTGGCGTCGGACTACGGCGTGGACTGCACCGACCCCGGGCGCACGACCTTCGACAGCAGTGCGGCCACCTCCATCACGGCGGGGGTGGCGCCTTTTGTGGGCACCTTTAGGCCGGAACAATCCCTTGCCAGCTTCAACGAGAAGTCCGGGGCCGCCGTGAACGGGCTGTGGACCCTCCGGGTGGTGGACGACACGCCCGGCGCCGTGGGCAGCATCCGGTGCTGGTCGCTCCTCCTCTCACCCACCGCCTGCACCCCGGGCAGCGGCATCTGCGAGCTTTGTCCGGAGGTGACGATCTCATCCGCCACCGGACCCGCATCGTTGACCCAGACCAACTTTATTACCTTGAATGGCATCGCGAGTGTTTGTGGCGTGGCAAAACCTTGCCCGGGCACGAGTCCCATTTCCTCCATTCCCTTTGAAAGTTACACGTTTCGCAATGGCCCGACAAACGCCTGCGTTACCGTCCTCCTGGAGAATTTAGCGCTTGCGGGTAGTAGTGCGGACATGATCAGCGCCGCATATCTCGGTAGCTTTGACGCCGCGAACCCGAACAAGTGCCTCAATTACCTGGCCGATGTTGGATCGGCTGCGGCGCCATTGACGAGCCGTTCCTACTCCTTTGATGTCGCTTCAAATGCGAC
>JANOHH010001133.1:0-1690 GCA_031406395.1 Verrucomicrobiota bacterium
TAAATGTCATCAGCTGTCACCGGATCAGACCCAACATTCTACAACTGCAAATCCGCCAAGGGGTGATTTTAGAACCAAACCGACGACGAGCAGCGATGCAAAGAAGTTCACCAGTTTTCCCTGTGCCATCTGCATTCACCCGCCTGCATCTGATTTCAGCGAGCCAAGTCGGCGCGACCAGTGGCGTTGCCAACCACCAGCTCGGTCAGGGGAATCATTGGCAGCGGAATAAAGACCGAGGCGTTCCTGAATTGAATTGCCGCAACAGAACACAAAGAACGCAAAGGGAGGGAAGGCGGAGTGATTTGCCCGGGAACAATCTGATGGCCTTCTCCTTTCAGGATCGGCCCGGCCGGCTTTGTGTTCCCTGCGTTCTCTCGCAGCCAATTCGGTTTTCGGGATAAAGTTCCGAGGGTTCCGGTAAAGAGTCATTCCCCTGACCCTCATTCCTCTGCCAAAAATGCTCCTCCCCTCGGGCTGCCGCTGTTATGCCCCGTTAATTTCGCGGGCGCGCAGGCAGGCAACGGTTCGCCCAGCGTCAAATGATTCCATGGCGGGAAGGATGCGGGAACACCCGTCATTGGCATGGGCGCAGCGCGGATGAAAAGCGCAGCCGGAGGGTGGGTTCAACGGCGACGGCGGGTCGCCGGAGAGGATGATGCGCTGACGCTGTTTCTCGCGTTCCGGGTCAGGGATGGGTACGGCGCTGACCAACGCCTTGGTATAGGGATGCAGCGGTTGCTCGAATACCTGCGCCGCCGGTCCCATTTCCACAATTCGGCCCAGGTACATTACCGCGATGCGATCGGAGATGTGTTTGACCACCGAGAGATCGTGCGAGATGAAGATCAACGTGAGTTGCATTTCTCGCGAAAGCTTCGCCAGCAAGTTGATGATTTGCGCCTGAATAGAAACATCAAGCGCCGAGACCGGCTCGTCCGCAATAATCAGTTTTGGCTCCACCGCCAGGGCGCGGGCAATGGCAATGCGTTGCCTTTGCCCACCGGAAAATTCGTGGGGATACTTTTTCACGAAGCGAGGCGAAAGGCCGACTTTCTGCATCAATCCGGCCACGCGTTCGCTGATTTCGGCCGCGGAAATTTTCCGATGTGCCCGCAAGGCTTCGGCTAGGGCGTCAAGGACGGTCATGCGCGGATTCAACGAAGCATACGGGTCCTGAAAGATCATCTGGAAGTCTGCCCGTGCCGCGCGTAGTTCGCGTTTGTCCATGCCCGCCAGATTTTTCCCCGCCAGAACCACCGCGCCACCCGTGGGTGGAATCAATTGCAGAATTGTCCGACCCAGCGTGGATTTACCGCAACCCGATTCGCCGACGAGCCCGAGAATTTCCCCCCGCGCCAGCGCGAACGACACGCCATCCACCGCCTTGACCGTACCAATACGCCGCCGGACAATCATCCCGCTCTCCAAGGGGAAGTGAGTTTTCAGATTCTCAATTTGTAGAAAAGCTTCAGACATGGGGAGCAACCACGAATGGACACGAATGGACACGAATTGGGTCGGAAACAGACCCGGATGGCCGAGGTTTAAAAATCCGGTGCGAACACCTTCGAAACTTCTGCTCCGATCGCTTTAGATTCGTGTTCATTGGTGTTTATTCGTGGTTAAAGTTTCAGTTCCCCGTTCTGCACGCGCACACAGGCCGTCGCCTGGCCGGCTTCAAGGGATT
>JANOHH010000788.1:0-1583 GCA_031406395.1 Verrucomicrobiota bacterium
CCTCGCCGCCGAACGGGAAGGTGATGCCGGCAAATTGACGGTGAAGATTCTGGGCAAATATCAGGCCACGATGTCGGTCACGGAATTGGACATCTAACCCGGAACGTTTTAATCAGGGCATCGGTCTGGCCAATGGCCGGGCCGATGTCCTTTCTAATTGGATGACCCAAATCTATTCACCCGGCGCGGCGGCAAGAGATCACACGGTTCCCCAACCGGCTGCGATGGAGCCGACCGGACCGGGAACCCAAGTCACCACGCTCACCCCCGCGCACTGGAGCGCGGCGGTAGCAACGTTGGTCTCGGCGTTTGCGGAGGATCCCGGCGCGATCCACTTGTTCCCCGACCCCGCGAAACGCCCGGCCGGGATGGCGCACATTTTCCGGATGGCCCTACGCTACGGGAAAACGTACGGACGGATAGATGTCAGTAAGTCGTGCGGGGCGGTGGCGGTCTGGGTTCGGCCAGAATACACCACGCCCAGTTGGTGGCGGATGGTTCGCGCCGGATTCCTGGCGTCTCCGTTTGCGGTGGGCTGGAGCGCCACCCGGCGGATGCTGAGCTTCGAGCATTTTATTTCCGCTTGCCGGATGCGGACCATGGCCGGCCCACATTGGTTTCTATTTTGCATCGGCGTGCGCCCCGATCAGCAGGGTCAAGGACTGGGGGCCGCTTTGATTCGACAGGGTTTGCAACCCGTTCAAGCGACGGGCATCCCCTGTTACCTGGAAACCGCCAATGTCCGCAACCTGGCGTTCTACCAGAAAAACGGCTTCCGCTTGGTTGGCGAACAACATCAGCCCAGCGAAGGACCCGGGGTCTGGAGCCTGGTCGCGGGCGGCGATCAATAACCGCAGCCAAGAGGGGTTTGGTAGTGCGCGTCACTTCGCGCGCGCCGCACCTGACAACCACCGAACGGCGCGCGCGGAGTGACGCGCCCCACCTTGAGAATCACGAAGCGACTTTGACCCTCTTCGCCGGCCGCATTGGGAAATCGGAATGTTTGAGCCTCTTCGACTCGGTAGCTACTAGGATTTAATCCCAACTCCGAAATGGAAGTTTGCGCAATGGTGGTAGGGTCATCGCGCTGAGATGACCTCGCCCGCGTCCAGCGGGCGGAAAAAATTCAGTTGGAAGATGCGAACGCCATCATTGGTTCCTCGCCTGGTACGGCGCGGGGTCATCGCAGCGCGACAACCCTACCGACCTCGAAGTTCAGCCTCATTCCCGCTCCACACCACTATTCCAATAGGCGTGCATGTCCTCGGTGGTCGGCAGGCCGAGCGGACGGACAATGCGGAAGCCGACAAAATCGCAGTTCCGAAACCAATACCGACTCTTGGGCAGTTGCGGGTCATTCAACTTCCAATCGGGCGTCGAGCGACCGCGCACGGCGCAACCGACGTCCTCTAGCGGGTCACGCCAGGAGCCGCCCCGAACCGAATGCGGATACTGTTTCGTCGCGCGGTTCCACGGCTGCATCGCCAGCCCCTGCCCGGCGTAGGTCCGGTAATAATTCTCGTCGTATTGATCCAGCACCCACTCGCTGACGTTGCCCAGCACGTCGTACAGGCCCCAGGCAT
>JANOHH010001166.1:0-6519 GCA_031406395.1 Verrucomicrobiota bacterium
CCGCCGATGAGCACCTTGCCATCCGGTTGGATGGCGATGGAATAAATCCCCTCGTCGAACGCTGGGATGCTGGCGAAGAAGCTGTTGTCCAAACTCCCGTCGGCATTGAGCCGGACCAGGCCATTGTAAGTGTTCAGCAACACCCTGCCATCGGCTTGCAATGCAACTAAACCCCCTCCAGCCACCGCCGGATTGAAACCGCTGTCAGCGCTTCCGTCCGTATTGAGTCGGGCAAGCCCGGGACGCGCGAGACCTTTGATGGTGGTGAACGATCCGCTGATGATCATCTTGCCATCCGGCTGCAACGCCAGGACGGGCACACCGCCATTGACGCCCGAACCGGGATCGAAGGACAGGTCCACGTCGCCGGGCGCGGCGTGCGATTGAAAACAGAGCGTGCCCTGTTGCAGCAGGAGAGAGCTGGCGAGAATGATGGTCCGGATCGAAAACAGTTTTTTCATAGCCTGATGGCCTTTCAACCAGTCATGCGGATTGGGCGGGCGAAACCCCTCAATAAAGTTTGCGAAACAGGAATTGGGCCGATGGCGGTTTCGCGTCGCACGGGTGCCGCAACCCAAACGGGATGCTCAGGGCACGATCGGAATGGTGCTTTGGAGCGGGATGTCCCCCCGCAACATCTTGGAAGCTTCGTCCGCCAGGCGCAAATACCAGTCGCTCGGGAGCGAGAGGCCATCAATGTCCAACGGCACCCACGAGCCTTGGGCGGGTATCTCGTTCGCTGTGGGAGCGAGCTTGAACATCGCCGTGCCCTCGTCCACTTCGTCGAACATCGCCCCGTAAATCATGGTGCAGCCGACGAGTTTTGCGTTGTAAGCCTGCTGCCAATAGAACGTCCCGCCGTTGCGCGGAATCTGATTCAGCGGACCACCCAGCAGATTGTACCACGAGAAACCTGGAAAGATCACCGGCAGGTATTCGCGGCCATTGGCAACCGCTTCCGCCAGGTCGGGCACAATGAGATTCTGACGAAAATTGTCCGCGCCGGCGATGTCGCCATAGCGGCCGACGGACCAGGGACTGATGATGTCGAAAGACCGGAACACGGCGGCCCAGGCCGGGTCCGATTGCGCATCGTTGTTGAGCGTGCGCCAGTAGGTCGGCAGGCCGCCCATCACCGTCAGGCCGGCGCTTTTGAAAAAGTTGATCACTGCTTGCGCTTGTTGCGGCGTGTCTTGCCGTCCGGAAAATCCAAAACCCCACACCGCGACGACGGGCTTGCCATTGTGGTGCAGGTAGCGGGAACTGTTGGTGATCTGAAGGGTGTTCACGAGGTAAAGCCAATCATTCGTAAGCGCGCTGACGAGTGTGTTGGTCGGATGGCCGGAGATGTCATACATCATTGCGAAGACCCGGCGATAGGCGTCGGCTCCGGCACGAACGTTGTTTGCCACCTTGTTCATTCGCGCGAAGGTGTTGGCGTCTGAAACGCCGCCGCTAAAACGTTGCAGGAAGACGCCATCGAGATGGTGGTCGCGCATCCATTTGAAATGTCGAAGCACGGTCTTGGCATTGTAAGCCGAATAAAGCTTGGCGGGTGCGCCGTTGGGATAGGTCATGCTGGTGGCGAAAAGCTCATCCGCATCCAGTTCGGAAACATCGGGCCAGAAATCAACCGTCGCGTCCGTGGCGACCGGATTCTGGCTGCGAAACCAATGAATCCAACCGCTGCTCGCGGAGCCGTCGCCGGGACAACCGAACCACCCCTGGTAGCCCATCAACAGTTTGCCCGTCAGCGTGTTCGCATCCACCTCCGGGGCCAGCCGGAAAAATTGTGGCCCGGCACTTATGGGCAGAGTGAGGACGTTGGAGGAATTTATCACTTGAATGGCATTGGTAACTTTCGTCCACGACACCGAGGAAACGAGGTTGGATTTCTGTTGCACGATCATCCCGTCACCGTTTGCTGACCAGGACAGGACCGCTTGACTGTTCTCCACCGCGATGTTCAGCGCCGGAGCCTGCGGCGGAGTGGTCACGTTCACCGAAACCGGAGCGGAGACCGTCGTCGCGCCCAGGTTATCAGCGGCAACCGCAGTCAGGACATGAGACCCGGAGACCGCGTTGCTCCAAAGCGCCGTCCAAGGGTTTGCGGAAATCTCTCCAACCTTGTCGGTGCCCGCAAAGAACTGGACGTTCGTAATCGTGCCGTCCAGATCGGTGGCCTCGGCGGTGAGAGCGAGGGTTGATCCCGAGGCATAAGCGAAAGCTCCATTGGCGGGACTGGTGATTCTCACCAACGGACGCAACGTCGCCGAGGAAGCACTGGATTGCGGCGCGGCAAAGTTCACGCTTTTCGTGATCGCGATATTGTCCCATTGCGCCGCGAGCGGATAAAAGGCCGGCGCCGTGCCGGTCCCGGCAAAGCCATCGTAGAAAAGCCGCACGGTGACATTGGTGCCGGTCGCCGCCGTGTTGAAACTCCGATAAACAAAATAACCCTTGGCGGCTTCGGAATCGGCGTAACTGAGGACGATCTGCGGTTCGGACGGGGCATCGTTCAGATCCATGACGGTGCCCGCGTGATTCACGGCATCGCCCATGTTCCACACGTAGGCACTGAAGACATACGCCGTCGCTGGTGCGAGGTTGACCGTCTGGCTGAAGCCGGTGGCGGGAGCGCTGCTGTTCACCTGCGCGCGAGCGACGACGCTGCTGTTGACCGCCACCATGTTCGATCCCGCATTGGCATACATGTCCACTCCGCTGCCCCAGCCGGGCGGGAATGGAAAATTAGTTCCCACCAACGGCCCTTGAAACTGGAAGTCGCCATTGTTGATCAACTGCACCCGTTCCGTCCCGGGCTTGATGGCGGACAGCTTGAGTTTTGTCTGGGCGAATGCCGAGGCAGCGACAAGGAAAAGGAAGCCGGTGAACATCACGCGATGCGCCAGCCGAGAACCTGCGAGGGATTGCCTTTTCAACGCGGAGCAACCGGTTTTCAAAATTGGTTTCATAGAAAATAAGTCATGGCCCGTTACTTGTCGGGTTTGCTTGGCGCAATCAACTGGTTTTTCCACTCGGCGACTTGGTCGGACTGACCGGTGGCTTCGTAAAGTGACACCAACGCAGCAACGGCATGGTTCCGTTCTTTCATGTAGATACTGTCCGCGGGCGCTTCAGCCAGGAGCGCAGTGTAAAGCTCAATGGCGGCATGGTAGCGACGCTCCGCGGTTTCGGTTTGTTTTCGGTTGGTGGCCACAACTGCGAGCAAGCGTTGGCTGGCAGCTTGTTCCTGTCTGAAGAATCTTTCGGCAGGGAAATCACGGGCCGCCTGTTCGAAAACCTGCAGCGCTTCGCGGAAGACTTGTTCCGCTTCTTCAAGCCGGTTGGTTGCGCCCAGCAGCTGGCCAAGCTGCCACTGGCTGTGCCCCCGTCGGACCCGATAGTCGGAGCTCTCCGGATTTTTCCGCCCCAATTGGTCCAACGAGAGAATGGCCTCGCGAAAGAGCGGCTCCGCCTCGGCCAGTTTGCCCTGGTCACGAAGCAGGCGTCCCAGTTTGAACTGGAGGGCGGCGACTTCAGAGTGCTCATCGCCCAAGAGCTTCCGCTGCATCGCGAGGGTTTCGCGCATGGCGACCTCCGTTTCGACGAGCCGACCGGTCTTGGCCAGCAGAGAAATCAGTTCATTGCGGTAGGCAGGCTCGTTCGGGAATTCCAACGCGAGAGATGTGTAAATCTCCGTGGCCTCGGCATAAGCGGCCGTGGCTTGTTTGGTCTCGCCTTGTTGCTGAAAGGCATCGCCCTTTTTGGATAAGTTCGACGCCTTTTCCGATCTTCCCGACGATGGTGGCTGGAGGTCGTTCGCTCGGGTTTTCAACCGAGCCAGTGCCTCGGCCTTCCGCTGGTATCGCGCATCGTCCTCGGCAATGGTACTGGGCGCGAATGGCGTGGCGTCCCAGACGCGGGCCGTGGCATCGATGCCCCCCGAGACGATCTTATTCCCATCAGGGCTGAAGCACACGGATACCGCGCCCGCCGTGTGCCCGCGAAGCGTCAAGACCTCTTGTCCCGTGCGAACGTCCCAGAGCTTCACGGTCCGGTCGAAGCTCGCCGTCGCAAGACGGTGTCCGTCCGGGCTGAAGGCCAGTGCGACAACATCGGCCGAGTGCCCGGCCAGGATTTGCCTGAGCTGTCCGCTCGCGGTGTCGCGAATGATGACTGTGCTGATCGAGGAATCCTTGCTGCGCGCAGCCAGCCCGGCCCCGGCGAAAGCACTCGGTTCCGCGATCAGCTTGCCATCGGGACTCGTGACGGGCCTCGTTTCAAGCCCGGAGGAGCGCACCAATCCTGAGGAAAGCACGAATCCGACCGGCAGCGCTTCGAAGCTGGTTCCGGCCAGCGCCGGGTCAATGTCTCCCGTGAGCGGATTCCAGCCTCTCGTGACCACAGGCTCGTTAAAGACCGTCGTGTTCGCCGAGAGCACCCGCAGTCCATCGCGCCGGAAGGCGAGGTTGACCACCCAACTGGAATGTTCGATCACGACCGGACGACTCGTTTTGAGATCCCAGAACCGGACGGAACCATCCATGCCCCCCGTGGCGACTTCACCGCCATCCGGGCGGAAGGCGACCGCTTGAACGAAATCGGCGTGCCCATGAAAGGTCGCCAATCTCCTGCCGGAAGCCACGTCCCAAAGCCGCACGCTCCGATCCTCGCTCGTGGTGACCAAAGTGCGGCTGTCGGGGCTGAAGGCGGAGTTCAGGACAAACCCTTCGTGCGCGAAGATGGTCAGCACCTCGCGGCCGGTGGCGGCCTCGCGAAGCATGACCGTCCCATCCCATCCGCCGGTGGCGAGCCATTGCCCGTCGGGGCTGTAGGCGAGGCAATAGACCCATTTCTTGTGCCCCTTCAGTTCGAGAAGTTTTCTCGCCGCGTCGAAGTCCCAGACCTCCACTACTTCCGAGCCTGCGATGGCGAGCCTCTTGCCGTCAGGATGGAACGCGACCTTGTTCACTCCACCTCGCGGACCTGTGAATGCCCTGGTCTCCTGGCCCGTCGCGGCATCCCACACCTTGACCCGCCCCTGGCCAAGATGGCTGTACAAACCATATCCTGCGGCGAGCGACTTGCCATCCGGGCTGAACGCCACGGCCATCGTGTTCAACCCGGGTTCCATCCTCGTCCACGCGACCTGTTCGGTCTCCACGTCCGAAACCAGCAGCAAACCTTTCGAACATCCCGCAGCCACCTTCTTGCTGTCGGGGCTGACGGCCACGTCGTACAAGATCCCCTTGGCCCCTGGCAGGGACTTCCGACGTTGTCCGGAACCGACATCCCAGATGCTGATGGTCACCGCTCCTCCCACAGCTCCGCCGACGATCCGGTCTCCCGATCCGGATACGGCCCAGTCTCCGCCGGGGCTGAACGCCAGCGCATTCACACTCGTGGTGCCAAAATCGATGACCCGGCGCTCCGAATTGCCGAGCCGTTTGACGAAATGCCACTCCCAGCCGCGGCGCTCAATGGGGCAGCCGTGCAACAGATCCTCGGCCAAGGCGATGTTATCGTCCTGCACTTCGCGATAAGCGCGGTTGACCCGGCTAACGTAATCTTCGCGGGCGAGCAGCTCGGCCTTTTCCTGGGCGCGCTGCCGCTCCGATTCAGCCCGGGCACGTTCGGCTTCGGCTTCGCGCTGCTTTGTTTGGGCTTGAGCTTTTGCGCCCTCAGCGACGAGGCGCTGGCGGGTTTCTGCCTTTTGGGCGTGCGTCGCTCGGATCGCTTGCCACGCGCTCACCACTATGCCGAACAACAACGCGCCTGCCACCGCCCCGATCGCCGCGAAGGCCAGTTTGTTTCGGCGAATCAATTTCTGAAAGCGGTAGCTCGCGCTCGGCGGTCGCGCCACGACCGGCTCGTTGCTCAGGTGGCGCTGCACGTCTGCGGCCAGACCGCTCGCTGTCTCGTAGCGACGCGAACGCTCCTTCTCCAACGCCTTCATCACGATCCAGTCGAGGTCACCGCGCAACAACGTGCCGAGCCGCGCTGGCTCGGCCTGACGATGCCGGGCCACGGTGGTGAGGTCGGCGACTAGCAGCGTGCTCAACCGCGTGGAAGGCCGTGCCGGTTCCTGCTCCCGGATGATGCGGCGCATTGCGTCCAGACCGCCGGCCATCAGTTCCTTGGCATCAAAGGGCGTCCGGCCCGTGAGCAGTTCGTAGAGCAGCACGCCCAGCGCGTAGATGTCGGTTCGCGTGTCCACGTCCAGGCTTGTCATCAGCGCGTGCTCTGGACTCATGTAGGCGGGCGTGCCGATGAACTGCTCGAAGGCGGTGAAGATGGTCTTGTCCGTGAGCCGCTGGTCGTTGGTGGCCTTGGCAATGCCGAAATCGATCACTTTCGGGCAGCCGGTCGCACCCGGCTCGCTGATGGTGACCAGAATGTTCGACGGCTTGATGTCGCGGTGAATGATGCCCTTCTGATGCGCGTGCTGGATGGCCCGGCACACCGGCACGAACAATTCAATCCGCTCCCGCACCGTCAGTCGTTTGGAGTCGCAAT
>JANOHH010001237.1:0-3548 GCA_031406395.1 Verrucomicrobiota bacterium
GTTGGCCAGCAGGTTGAGGTCGTGCACGCTGAGGGTGCGGTCCATGAAGTTTTGGACAAACAAAGTGCGACCATCGGGCGATAGCACCAGACCTTGCGGGGCGCGCCCGGCCGGGAAGCGGAGGATTTCCTGCTTCGCCACCGCATCGGCCACCGCCACTTCCCGGCTGCCCTCGAGCGCGGTGAAGAGAAAGATGCCTTGCGGGTCATAGGCGGCGGCGCTTGCAATGCCGGCATTATCGAAATCAATCCGCCCGGCAATATCCTCGGTTTGAGTCGTGAGGTTGATGCGGGACGCAATGCTGCGCAGGCTCATGTCATGCGTGAGGATTCCACCATTGCGCAAGGTGCCCCTCTTGATGTTGTCCTGCTTGGACGGCACCCAGGCGCTCTGACCGTCGGGTGAAATCACCGCCGCGCCGAGATAGTTGGGAATACCCCGGGCGGAATTCGACGTGTCCGGGGCTTCGCTGTGTTCCAGGATCACGGTGCCCACGACCGTGAAGCTGGCGCGGTTGATGGTCAGGACTTCCCCGCCGTATTTGATGCCGAGCACGGTGGTCTGTGGGCTGTCCGTTGCTTCCCCCGGCAAACGGGGGGTGATAAAGCGGGTGGCCAGAATTTGCGCGCCGTCGGCGGTCACGGAGAGATGCCGGACATTGGGGCCGACGTCCAGCGTGGCCAGAGTGGCGCCGGTGCTGGGATTGAGTTTGAGCAGCTTGCCTCCGGTTTCCAGCGCGACGTAGGCGTTCAACCCGGCGGGATCGAAGACCAAACCGAACGGCCGGGAACCGCGGGCGAGGCTCACGGTCTGGGCGATCGTGTAGTTCGTCTGGATGATGGTCACGGTGGCGGACTCGGCGTTGGCCACCCACACCCGGCCGTCCGGTGCCAGCGCGAGGCTGCGCGGGGCGCGACCGACGTTGATTTCCGCCAGTTTGGCGCGCGTGATCGCGTCGAAGACGGTCACGCTGTCGTTGTCCGGATTGACCACCCATAGGCGCGAGTTTGCGTTCGTGCGCGATTCATAAACGAGGCTTGTTGAAGCAGTCGGTCGAGTCGCCGTAGGGGGGGCATAGACGGCTTGATAATAACTGGCGGTGACTTCGCGCGCCGTATCGTCGCGGACCGTGACCGTGACCAGAAACCGGCCCGGGACTGGAAACGGGTGCGACGATGCGGGGGAACTGGTGAAGACCGTGTCCGGACTGCCGTCCCCGAAATTCCAACGGTATTCCGGATTCAATCCACCTGAGGATTGGGCGGTGAGGGGCACGCTGGTGCCCGCGACCACGGCGACCCCGGCGAGAGGCTGAACCGTCAACAGGTCCTTGATGGCCCAGATAAAATTCGCATTCACGGACGGCGTGTTGCTGTCCGACACCGTTATAGTCGGAGTGAAAACGCCCACTGCCGTCGGCGTGCCCGAGATCAGTCCCGTGGACGGGTTGATGGCCAGCCCCGACGGCAATCCCGTCGCGCTCCACGTCAACAAATCGCCGTTGGGATCGGTGGCCTGCAGTTGCCGGTTGAGCGCCGTGTTGATGACGTTCGTGGCGTTGGCGGGCGGGGCGAACACGGGTTGAGCCGGCAGCGCAAACGCATTCACGCTCAGGCTCCAGCTTTCAATATCTTGATTGTTGACCAGGCCTCCTGTCCCGCCGCTGAAGCCGAACCAGGCTTGCCCCCCGACGACGAGTGCCGGGAGATCAATGGCTGTCGTCATCACCGGGCTGGCCGGGCGTTGCGCGACGTTGCCCTCTGCGGCGTAAACTCGAAGTTGGTTTGCGGGGCCGTCGTAGTCCACCCAGATCGTGTGGCTGAGGCCGTTCTCCAGATCCCAGGCGGGCGTGTTCGTGGCGAGATGTACCGTCGTATCGCCATTGGCCAGGATTCCAATGTGATTGGCGTTCGGATCCCCCGGGCCTTGGTAGTTGTCGATTTCCACAGCAACGCTGCGACTTATTCCCTGGTAGCCGAGTCCGCCGCCCGCAGCCCCGATGGCCGTCGGGCTGTTTCCTTGGATCATGAAAGTCAAACCGTCAGCGCCATCCGTACTGCCGTGGGTTCGAAAGACCCAACGTGTGGCCATCGAAGTGTCCGGGCCAATGACGATGGGATTGGACAGGAACGCGGATCCGACTTTCGTGGCCAGATTCGTCGTAAGCCTGAGCACGCCGCCCGAAACGGCCGCATTACCATTCAGCGTCATTCCGCTCGCGCCGGCGAAGGTGGTGAAATTCTGACTGAACGTCACCGGTTGGATGATCCAATTGAAGTTAGCCGTGGCGGAAGTGTTGCCGTTGGACAACGAGACCACTACGGGGAAGGTGCCGACCACGGTGGGCGTGCCGGAGATCAGGCCATTGGTGCTGTTGATGGCGAGGCCGGTTGGCAAGCCCGTGGCTGCCCAGTTCAGGACGCTGCCGACGGGGCCGCTGCCGATCATTTGCAGCGCAGCCGTTGATCCGACGTGCGATGCCTGGTCGCCCGGGGTTGCAACGCTGACCGAACTTACGTTACCCACCAAAATGATTTTCGCCACGGAATGGGCGCCCGCGGCATTCAAACCGAACAGCATCCAGTAGCCCGGGGTCATCACGTTCAAGTTCGTGTGCGCGGTAATCTGGTAGTTGCCGGAGGCGGTTTCGGTAAATGGAAGCGGTAGGAACCGCAGATCGGTGTTTACGGAGTGCGTGATGGCGGACATTTTGATGAAGCTGAACTTCTGAATGCCAGGCGTGCCCGTCACTGCGAAGGTGGTGGCCGCGCCGATGGCGGTGGGCGCAGTGGTAAGGGTCGGCCGCGGGGCGAGCGAGCCATCGGCGTTGAACAGGTTCGGCGGCGTGAAGAGCTCCGCGTCGCGATGATCGGCGGAGTTTCCGCTCAAACCACCGCCACCGGAAAGTACCCGTCCGTCCGGCAGCAGGAGGGCCAGCGAATGGTAATTGCGGGGCACCGCATTGGTCGCCATTGAGCGCCACAGGCCGGTGGTCGGATTCCAGATTTCCGGCGTGCGAATGGAGCCGGTGTCGTTGAACTTGAGGCCCGAAGTGTTGCCGCCCATGATCATGACTTCCCCGTTGGGCAGAACGACCGCATTGGCGAATTGCCGCTTGAAAGTCATCGCGGCAACGGACGTTATCACCGGCGTACCGGTACGCACATCCACCGTGTAGGCTGCATTGGTGCTGGTTCCGGTGGTGGTATCGCTGGCGTTGTTAGTGGTGTTGGCGCCGCCACCGACCACCAATATCCGACCTTCGTTGTACATGACCCAGGAACCTTCCTTCGGATAATGGTTGCCCGGAACAACGGTGCCGGTGTTGCTCACACTGCCGCTGCCGTCCGGCGAAACCCAATGCATTGTGTCCGTCGGGCCGAAATGAATCAATCGGCCGTCCGGCGCGACCAAAAGGAAGGGATGCCAGCGGGTAATGTAACCCGGCTCGGCCAGAATTGGATTCCAATTGATTCCGGTCAAGCGGCTCCAGCCGCTTGCGGAATCCCAACGTTCCGCCGTCCCCGATCCGCCGTCCCCGGTCACCG
>JANOHH010001238.1:0-3137 GCA_031406395.1 Verrucomicrobiota bacterium
ACGAAGGAGCGCTCGAACAACTCTTTGTGCATGGGCCAACTGCGATACGGCCGTCTCGATTGCCACACCTACCTCCGGCCGGGCGAATGACCGGCTGTTCATACTTGCGGATGCAACCTGCGGCGTTAGAGTTGGGCGAGATGAAAGCCGCTGAGACTTACCCGACGCCGTTGAAAAGCGCGCCCCTTTGGCCGCTTTCTGTGGCGGCTTACCGCGCATTGGGCGAAGCGGGTCTGATCCCCAAGAACACCGAACTGCTCTACGGGCTCGTGTACAAGAAAACGTCAAAATCTCCCTTCCACAGCTTTCTCGTCCAATTCCTGCACCACCTTCTGCTGCGCGCCGCCACCCCGGGATTGGTGGTCCGCACCGAACAACCGGTCACTTGCGGCGACTCCGAACCGGAACCTGATCTGGCGGTGGTGCAGGGTCGCAATGCGGACTTCCGCCAAGACCATCCGCACTCGGCGGAATTGGTGATCGAAGTTTGCATCACCAGCCACGAATATGACCGCTCAAAACTTCCGGCCTACGCCACCGCCGGAGTGAAGGAATGCTGGTTGGTGCTCGGACCGGAAAAGCAAATTGAAGTCTATCGCCAGCCGGCGGATGGGCAATTTACTGAACGCACCGTGCATGGGCCGGGTGGAAAACTGTCCAGCGTTGTCCTGCCGGGCTTCACGGTGGATTTGAGCACGCTGTTCGCGAAGTAGCATTGTTCGGCATCATCCGCCCAAGTCAGCGAGCCGGGCCTGCTGCTCTACGATGCCGGCAAAGAACTGGCCTCGGGAAAACAAATTGCGAAGGATTTCTCACTATGCGTCGTCTTTCTGGTTAGAGAACAAACCGAAAACTCCATCACATGAAAATATACCCGTATCTGCTCCTGCTCGTTGCAACTTCCGCGCTTGGCCAGCCTGTCATCCAGCAGGGGACACCAAGTTTTACAATCCATAGTGGTGTTGCCGCTGAACCACCCAAGCTCACCAAATTCAACCTGGATTTCCCGGGTGGAACGCCAGTGCAATTAGTTGCCGCCATCGAGAAAGCAAGCGCCCGACCGCTAAACGTGGTCATTCCGGACGAATATGCCAACGAGAACATTCCGGCGCTGAAAATGACTCAAATCACGGCCTCGGATTTATTCCGGGGATTGGAAATGGCGAGTCTCAAGACCGAAGCGTATCGCTCAAGTGCCTACTATGGGGGAGGCAATCCCAGCTACCAGCAACTCCAGACAACACTCAGTTTCCAAACGACCGGACCGCAAACGGATGATTCCATTTGGTACTTTCGCGGCCGGCAAAAGCCACCGGATTTTTCCGCATGGGATGCGAAGCCCGCGCCAGCGAGGATCTGTCGCTTTTACTCGCTGAATCCTTATTTGGAGCAGGGAATCAAAGTCGAAGACATCACCACTGCGATTCAAACCGGTTGGAAAATGTTGGGTGAAAAGGAAACTCCGGCCATCAGCTTCCACAAGGAAACCAAACTGCTGATCGCCGTCGGCGAACCGGGAAAATTGGAAACGATTGATTCGGTTTTGAATGCGTTACGGCCCGGTTCACAACCCAATTCTTTCAGTGAACGGTTGAGCATGATTCAACGATCACCCCCCCCTCCCGCTGGTCCAAAGACAAATGCCGCCACTCCCAAAGCAACTGCGCCACCCGAGAGCGAACCTTGAGGACTGCTGGCCGCAAAAACTGGCAACGCTTTGGGCGCTCACTCACAACAAACGAGCGTTGAGGGTGACGCGGAGAAGACCGAGCCGCCTGTGTCGCTGAAGCTGTCTGCATTGACAGGCGGGATGGTGGCGGGTGATGAAACAGCCTATCGGACATTTCATGAAGCTTATTATCCCCGGCTCGCGCGATATCTGCTGGTCGTCACCCATGGTGACGAAGAGGCCGCGCGCGAAGCTTTGCAGGCTACGTTTATTCGCGTCGTGCGACACATCAAGGTGTTCCACGATGAAGTCCATTTGTGGAACTGGCTCACAGTGCTGGCCCGCACGGCATTCGCAGATCAGCGGCGAAAACGCAGTCGCTACCTGGCCTTCCTTGACCGCTTCACCGAATACGCCCGGACGGAAGCAGCGGTTGCCGAGAATGGTCAGGCCGATTCACGGTTGCTTGCGGCATTGGACGTCAGCGTGCGCCGTTTGCCGACGGAGGAGCGGGAGTTGGTCGAACGAAAATACTTTGATCAGGAATCGGTCCGCAACATTGCCGAATCGCTGCAAGCCAGCGAGAAAGCCGTCGAATCACGGCTGGCTCGGGTGCGACACAAACTAAAGGATGCCTTGTTGGCGACCCTGAAACATGAACAAGCGGACTGACAACGAGCGACTGCTGGAAGATGTGCTGGCCGGCGAGGTGGCGGGCGGCTGCCGCACGGCATCGCTCGAGCATTTGCTTCGGCTGGCCCGGCGGCGGCGACAAACACACACTATTCGGCGAGTCAGCGGCGTTGTGGTTGTGCTGCTCGTGTCAGCCATTGCCGGGATGCGTTATTTCTCCCCAAAACACACGATGCCCCAAGTCGCGCAGGCCCCGCTGCCCGCCACAAGTTTTACATGGGTGACAACCCGACCACTTTCGCCTGACGAAATTATGACCAGTCGTGCGCTGTTGCCGGAGCAAATTGTTACACCCCTTGAAATGGCAAGCTTCGTCCACACCGTTTCGGGGAACTATCGGGAGGTTGGGGATGATGAACTATTGGCGCTTGCGGCGCCACAGGTTGTCGCGCTGGTTCGTCGTGGCCCGCACGAAGCAGAACTGCTTTTCGTCTCACTGCAACCCGAGCCAGGGTCGAATTGACCGGGCATCAGAAACTTATCCACCCAAGTACGCGCTCTTGACCTGTGGGTTTTGGCGGAGCGCGGCGGAGTTGTCCTGTAAGATGATTCTCCCAGTTTCGAGCACGTAGCCGAATTGGGAAATCTCCAATGCTAGATTCGCGTTCTGCTCGACCAGCAGAATCGTGATGCCGTGCTTGCGGTTGATCTCGACGATTTTCTCAAAGATGGTTTTCACCAGCAACGGCGCGATGCCGAGGGACGGCTCGTCCAGCATCAGGAACTTCGGCCGGCTCATGAGCGCGCGGCCAATGGCCAGCATCTGCTGTTCGCC
>JANOHH010001293.1:0-1230 GCA_031406395.1 Verrucomicrobiota bacterium
TGCGCGATTCCGGACTCGGCATCAAGGAAGGTGTCGTTGAAGCCATGAAATTTTTCAGTCACGTCAAAACCTTCAGCCTCCCCTGGTAACTCATCCCATCATCATCATGCAAACCATCGCCGCCGCCCCCGTTGAACAAGCGCCTGATTTCGACTGGCAAAATCCTTACATCCTGCTGACGCCGGGACCGCTTTCCACCAGCCCCACCGTGCGAGCCGCTCTGTTGCGCGACTGGTGTACGTGGGATGATGACTACAACTTGGGTATCGTCACTCCGATCCGGGAGGGGCTGGTTACAATTGCCAGCGCCACGCAGCCGGAGGATTACACCGCCGTGCTCATGCAAGGCAGCGGCACCTTCTCGGTCGAAGCCATGATCGGTTCGGCGGTGCCGGCGGACGGCAAGTTGCTCGTGCTCGCCAACGGCGAATATGGCAACCGCCTCGGGCGCATCGCCCAGACCCTCAAGATCAACACCGTCATCCACGATTCCGGCGAACTCGCGCCGCCGGACCTCGGTAAACTCGAAGCCGCTCTCCGCAGCGACGCGGCGATTACGCATGTCGTCTGTGTTCACAATGAAACGACCACCGGCATGCTCAATCCGCTCGCCGCGATTGCCCGGATCGTAAAGGGCCAAGGGCGGATCTTTCTCGTGGATTCCATGAGCGCCTTTGGCGGTATTCCGCTGGATGTTGCCGCGCTCGGCATTGATTTCATTGTCTCGTCGGCGAACAAATGTATCCAGGGTGTGCCGGGTTTCGGCTTTGTCATCGCACGAAAATCCGAGCTGGCCAGATGTTCGGGTCGCGCCCGGTCCGTGTCGCTCGATGTTTATGATCAGTGGATGGGCATGGAAAAAGGGCACGGCAAATGGCGCTTTACCTCGCCGACCCATGTCGTGCGGGCCTTTGCGCAGGCGATGAAGGAACTGGACGAGGAAGGCGGCGTGGCCGCCCGTTTCGCCCGCTACACCGAGAATCAACGCCGGCTCGTGCGCGGCATGGAGCGACTCGGCTTCCGCTGTGTCCTGCCGCATGCGCTGCAAAGCCCCATCATCACCGGCTTCTACAATCCCGAAGCGCCGGGCTATGACTTCATGAAATTCTACGACCTCCTGAAGACCAAAGGCTTTGTCATCTACCCCGGCAAAGTCACCGGCATCAATTCATTTCGCATCGGCACGATCGGCCACGTTTTCCCGGAGGACATTGATCGGCTCATCGTGGC
>JANOHH010001308.1:0-5766 GCA_031406395.1 Verrucomicrobiota bacterium
GCCGCCCGAAACTTCCTTGCCGTTCACGCTCAGACGCAACACGCCATTCGTGCCGACGATGCGGTATTGATTCCACTCCGGCGACCCTTTGCTTCGATCCTCCGAGGGAAAACTGCGCTCGCCGTTGTGGCGCCCGAACGGTTTCATGGTCGCACCATGGATGGGAAACACGTCGCCGTGCGTAGTGAACCAGTCTGACTTTTTTCCGTTCTGCTTCTCGTACTGCTCGGCGTAACCGTGGTCGAGCACCTGCACTTCGATGCCGCGGAGGAACGGCACCCCTGGCGCGGCGATGGGCGTGCCCCAAATGAACACGCCGGAATTGCCGCCGCGGCTCAAATGCCGCCACTCGACTTCAAGGATGAAATTCTCGTATTGCCGTTCGGTGCGCAGCGCGCCGGTCGGCTGGCCGGTGCAATGAATCAGTCCGTCGCGAACGCCCCAGGTTTCGGGCGCGCAATTGGCATTCACCCAGCCGGTCAGATCCCGACCGTTGAACAGCGGCACAAAGCCATCGCTTTCTGCAGCCCGCGCGGCAACCACCGTGGCCATCAGGACGGTCAAGGAGAATCGTTTCATACCCCAGTAGTGGCAGGAGCATCGGATAATTGCACGCCCGAAAGAAAAGCGACGGCGAGCCGATTCACTCATTGGAAGGGCTGGGAAAAGAAAGACGCCAGCGCGGATTGCTAGGGCGTTGGATCGGACCAAATAAGCAAGTGACAAGCAGGACCAGAGGACTCGCGAGGATTGCGGGAGCGAAAGCCCAACGGCCAGGGCCCACGGTTCCCAAAAGGAATTTCCGACTCAGCCTCGGACTTGCTCATTGGTCTCATCACCACCTGCCATCAGCGCCGTGGCGCGACCGAAGGATTGCTTTTTGCGCTTGCCGGCGAGCGGTTTCATCCGCAAAAAATGAAGTCCACCACTCTCGCCTTACTCGCGATCCCAGAGCCAACGCGGGTCATACTTGCCATTCCCGACGCCGACGATCGCGTCCCCGAGCGCAGGCTGGCCCTCCGCGGTCTTGCCTGGAAAGTATTGGAAACCGATGTTGCTGACTTTGATCGGCTCGGCATGTCCATCGGCCCAGGTGCTCATGGCGCGTCCGGCATGCCGGTTGACCATGCGGTACGGGTTGCCCGCGGCGTAGTCGGGATGGTCCGGCGTGAGGAAATAGAGCAACTGGGCGCCGCGAATCTCCCGCCATTGGTCCGGCTGAGGCTCGCCGAAGTTCTGAATTTTTCCCGCGTCGCTGAACACGACGGACGCGGACGGCTGCTTGACGCGGGCGAGCTTGATGGAATAGATACGGTTCCCGGCCCACGGAGAATAGCTAAAGCCGATATGGTTCATGCCGATCCCGAAGCGGCCTTTGCCCTGCGTGCTCGGCGGGCCTTTGGCGACTCCGGTCACGTTGGTGCCGACCACACTCGGGCAGTCCGAGGCGTATTTGTTAGGCAAGTACGCCTTGAGCAAATCGGGCCACCAGATGGTATTGCCTTCCGGAACGTAAGCGTCGAACGGTGGGACACCCAGGATTTCCAGCGGCACAACCGTGTCGTTGTGGTCATCGGCGTACATCATGAGCGCCAGACCAATCTGTCGCGAGTTGTTGAGACAGGCGGTGGCCTTGGCCTTTTCTTTAGCCCTGCTTAGGGTTGGCAGAAGCAGGCTCGCCAAGATGGCGATGATGGCAATGACCACCAACAATTCAATCAAAGTGAAGGCTTTTATTGCCAGCCGCCATTTCGGAGCAAAGCCAGACGGTTTCATGATCCTCCTGCCTTTCGTCGATAACAACTTGCCTGACGGTGCTCGGCGTTCGCGCCAGCCGCCGGACGGCGACTTTCCCCAGTCGACATTAAAGTAATCGGAATTACTTCTGGCATGAGAATAAATTACTTGAGATCGTATTTCCATTCAACGCCGAATCGCTGATACCGACGGACGGCAAACACATTCGGATCTCCCGGCAACCTGAGCCATTGCGTAGGCTTGGGCCGATGATGGCGGAGTTGAGCATGGGCCCGCTCCGATGTTGACGTTTCCCCGTGAAACCAGAGGGATGTGCGCCACTCAATGCAGTTGCCAGATCAAAGACGGGCTCCCAGCGAGCATTCATCCCAGGACCCTCGGAACTTAGTCCCTCGCTTTCGGCAGAAAATTGCAAAACACCACCGCTGGCAGAAACAAAATGTCCGCATTGAACAAAGCCAACCGGTGATCGCTCATCCTGGAGAACAATCCGCAGCAAACCGTGCCGAATACCGCCACCACGCGGCCGATTTTGTCGCAGCAGCCAGCACGCGTCGTCCGTAACGACGCAGGGAACAGCGGCGGCAGATACCTTCTGAACAATCCTAACCCGCCCGGCAGAACCGCTCAGTGGGAACCACAACAACAACGCCCCGGGATCGCACGGCACGGCACACGTGCCCAGGATCGCCACGAAATAACGGAAGCAGGTCATGCCGATGGAGGTCCGATAGCCGAGGAACTACGCCAGACCACCCGACTTCGCGTTGCTCACAGCGAGTCGGAAAATCTCCTGCCGATTGTTACAGACGGCCATCTTTTTTCTGATACGCTGGTGGCTTCTTAGGAAACGAATCGAGATAAATTATGCGTCATCAAAAATTCACGCCGCGGGCAGATTACCGTCTGGCCGAAGCCCAGCGCACCCAAGCATCCGTCAGCCTCGCGGAGAAGTTTCAGGAATTAAAGTCTCTGACCGTGGAGTTTGGGCACTTCAGCCCGGAAGGCGTCACCCGGAACAGCCAGATCAAATACACGGTCAACCCCGTTCACGCCAAGTCCGTGTTCCGCTTGGATTGCCCCAACGGCGAATGTATCGGCGGCGATTTTGATTTGAGTGAGACTCTCAGCCAAACGGTCGCCGCGCGGGAAGGCACAGCCACCGGCGAAATGTGCTGTCAAGGCTGGCTCAGCAAGACCACCATCGACCGAATCCATTGCCACAATATCATGCGCTATAAACTCAGCCTGGAGTATGGCGTGCGCGCACCCAAAGGACCGGCCCAATTGCAGGCCGCCTGACGCGAACGGCAACAATTTTTTCGTCCCCGACGGCGAAGCTCCGCAGGTTTGGCTCACTTACACCGCCTTACTCAGGCAACGGTCCACCACGGTTAGCAACTGGCCAGTCAGGTAGGGTTTCGGGAGAAAAACCAGACGTTCGTTTTCGTTGAAGCCGGGCGCGGTGAGTTCAATACTATACCCACTCGAATAGATCACGGGGAGATTGGGCTGGTCCGCCAACAGGCGCTGGGACAGTTCGCAACCCGTCATCCCGTTCGGCATTACCATGTCGGTCAGGAGCAGGTCAATTTCATTCCGGTGCTTCGTCCACAGCTTGAGCGCTGCATGTCCGTCATTGGCTTCGAAAACGCGATAGCCGGCGCGTTGCAACGTGACCCGGGCCAGTTCACGAACCATCTCCTCATCTTCTGCCAGCAGAATCGTGCGCGATTGCACCGGCGCCAACGGTGGCTTGATTGGAATTCCGGCGGTCGCATCCGAGACTGGTCGAGTAGTGGGCGGCAAATAGATGCTAAAGGTTGAACCTTGCCCGGGCGAGCTGACCACGGTGATCCAACCCTTGTGCTGTTGAATGATGCCGTGAACCACCGAGAGACCAAGGCCAGTGCCGCGCCCGGTGGGTTTGGTCGTAAAAAACGGCTCGAAAATGCGCGGCAAGTGCTCCGCCGAAATACCGCTGCCGGTGTCGCTCACAGAAAGGCAGACGGCGAGCCCGGTCCGGACATCCGGATTTTGCGATGCGGTCTCCTTGGATATGACCGTGGCATCCAGCGTCACGGTAATCGCCCCCGCCCCAACGATGGCGTCGCGGGCATTCAGCACGAGATTGGTCAGGACCTGCTCAATCATGGCAGGATCAGCTTCCACGGGCTGCACCTGGTCCGCGATGCGCACGGTGAAGTTGACGTTGGCCCCGAGCAGTCGCCCGAGCATGGAAGTGGTGCTTTCAACGATCTTGGCCAACTGCAACGGATGCGGGAACATCGCCTGTTTGCGACTGAAAGCGAGCAGTTGACGGGTCAGGTTGGCGGCGCGGAGAGCGGCGCCTTCAACCCGCCCGAGTTCCGGGCGGAACTGCGGCGGGAGATTTTGGTTCGCGAGCAATAATCCCGTGTGGCCGGTGATGATGGTAAGAATGTTGTTGAAATCGTGAGCCACGCCCGCCGCCAACTGGCCCACCGAATTCAGGCGCTCACTTTGCTGGAGATGCTTCTCCAAGTTCACCCGCTCCGTGATCTCCTGCAGCAATGAAAAAACGCCTTCGACTTTTCCATCCGCACCGAGCAACGGCGTGTTGAACCATTCGCAGACGATCAGCCTTCCGTCCTTGGTAATGTTTTCGCTGGTGCTGTGCGTACCGTCGGAACTGCGGCTAAAATCCGCCCAAACCTGATCTACCTGGACCCGTGCCGCGGGCGCAACGATCCGGGGAAAGATGGCCTGGCCGAGCACTTCCGCAGCGGCATAACCGAAAATTTTCTCGGCCCGGGGATTCCACACGAGGACTTCCGCTTGCGGATTCCATTCGATGAACCCCAGGGGCATCTGCCGAATGGCCAGTTGCATGCGAGCTTCCGCGCGGCGGGATCGCTGTTCCGCTTCGACCCGACGCATGATATCCGCCCGCAACAAAGCGATGGCCAGCCCCGCCCCCACAATCAGGAGCACCACCAGCCCGATGGTGAAGATTACAGTTCGCCGCGCTTTGCCAATCGTCGCGCTCCACGCCTGAGCATCGAAGTCTACTCCGAGCACTGCTTCGATTTTTCCACTCGCGTCACGCATTGGCACAAAGGCGCTGACCCACGTACCCCACTCGTCGCGATAGACCTTGCTATCAAAGTTGGCTTCCCCTTGAAAGGCTTTCTCCAGTCCCTCCAGCGGCTGCGGATATACCTTTCCAATCGGAGTGCGGGCTTCGTTTTCACCCTTGAAATCCCCATTCCGGTCATAGTCCGTTTCGGAATCCACCACGAGAATGTTGGCGCCATCCGCCCGCTTGGGCATGGTGTAGATGTCATTCACCGCGGGATTCAACTTTTCCCATTGGATCTGCGCCCCGATGAGCGATTGATAAAGCGAATCCTCCGGCTGGGTGTCTGCCGTCACGCGCGCATGCCCCATCTGCGCCAACTCATAGGCGTAGGTCGGCCCGAGCGCGCTGACTTGCGCGATTCGTTCCTGTCGGGCGTGTTCGCCTGCGCGTTGCACCACCCACCACCCACCGAACAATACCGTGCCGGCGAGAACCCATACCCATGGCGACAATACGGCTGGCTTCCGATAGCGATGCAGTCGATAGGCGATCAGCGAGAGCAAACCCAAAGCGGCTACCACCAGCGCCAGGTAATCACCTTGTGCCTCAAAAAATGCCACAATGTCAGACTGCATAGATTGCTTTTAATGACACACTGAACCGTTTCCACCTGCCGGATTCATGTGTTGGCAGACGGATGCCATCCGCATCCCCGTGCCGCCCGGGACGGCGGCGGGAAATCACTCGTGCGGCTGGACAAACATCCCTTTAGCAACTTCAGCACCATAGGTCAGAGGTGGCTGGTCAGGGGACAACAATGCGTCGACTCACGGTCACAAAAACCTCTACCCCAGACCGTCCTGATTATTGGTCAGAAGGAGTTGGCAGGAATCGCGTAGTGGACGAGAAACCGCTCAGCATTCCCACAGCACATGGAGTCTCCGTTC
>JANOHH010001320.1:0-1281 GCA_031406395.1 Verrucomicrobiota bacterium
ATCCGTGCGCGCCTCCGCGGCGTGAACGCGCAGACCGGTGGCGCGTTTGAAATGCTGCTGCTCGAGGAGAATGCCGTGAGCGATTGGTGGGTAATGATAAAGCCCGGCAAGCGCGCCCGCGTCGGAACGCAAATCAAGTTACAAAATACGAACGGCGACTCGACCGCAATCTCGGCAACCGTGACGGCAACGAATGCCGAAGGTCATCGCCGCCTGCTCTTCGCGGGTGCGAGCAACATTCTCGACGCGTTGGATCAACTCGGTGAAATCCCGCTGCCGCCGTATATCACCCGCGAGCCCCACCATGAATCCGCCCACGACAATCAGCGCTACCAAACCGTCTTCGCCCAACCGGCCGGTTCGGTCGCGGCCCCCACCGCCGGACTGCACTTCACCGAAAAACTGCTCGATGAAATTCGTGCGCGCGGCGTCGCTGTGCAATTCATCACGCTCCATGTCGGCCTCGGAACTTTCGCACCCGTGAAAGCCGCAACTCTTGATGCCCATGTCATGCACGAGGAGCGTTTCGAGGTCAGCGAAGCCGTGGCTCGCGCGGTGAACGACGCGAAAGCCACGGGCCGTCGCGTCATCGCCGTCGGCACGACGAGCGTGCGCGTGCTGGAAAGCGTCGCAGCACAGCATTGTCGCCGCCTCGTTGCGGGCCGCGGGCGCACGAGAATTTTCCTTTACCCACCACGCAAATTCCAGCTCGTGGATGCCTTGCTCACCAACTTCCATCTCCCTTGCTCGACGCTGCTGATGCTGGTCAGCGCGTTCGCCTCCCCCGGCGACCTGAAGGGACGGGAAGTTATTTTAGCCACCTACACCGAAGCCATCCGCGAACGGTATCGCTTTTTTAGCTATGGCGATGCGATGCTACTCTTATGAGTCTGAAGTCTAAAGTTTCCGGTCTAAAGTCGCCGAAGTCCGAAAACAGTTCTCAAGCCAGCCAGCGCAAAGTGCGAACGGCTGTAGACGATAGACCTCGGGCTTCAGACTTTCCTTTTATATTGGTGAACATGGCCATGACGGCGGACGGCAAGATCGCCACGGCCAATCGCGAGGTGGCTTCGTTTGGGAGTGAGCACGACCACGAGCATCTTCTGGAACTGCGCGCTAGCGCCGACGCCGTGATGTCGGGCGCCCGCACCGTGGACTCGATGAAAATTAACCTAGGCCCGGGCGGCGCGAAGTTTCGGCGCCGAAGACTTCAACACGGCCTGGCCGAATACAATGTGCGCGTCCTCGTGAGCGGCAATGGCTCCATCAATCCGGAAGCGG
>JANOHH010001346.1:0-1596 GCA_031406395.1 Verrucomicrobiota bacterium
GACGTGATCATTCACGGCGGGGCGGAATTGGAGTCAGGCTGGCTCAATCCGCTTTTGAGCGGCGCCCGCAACGCGAAGATCGTGTCCGCGGCGCAAGGCGAAGTGCGTTGTTGCGACGGCGTGCAAATGCTCGAAGTGCCGACGAATTTGGACCGCTCCAAGGGCGATATTCATGCGGCGGGGAATCCGCACTTCCTCGTGGATCCGGAAAATGCGAAGATTGTTGCACAGCACATCGCCGACGCGTTCTGTAAACTGGATGCGGCAAATTGCGCGACCTACCAGGCGAATCTTAAAACGTTTCTCGCGCAGTTGGACGTCAAAATGGTCGAGTGGCAATCGCATCTCGCGCCCTTCAAGGGCGACCAGATTGTGGCGTATCACAGTTCGTGGGTTTATTTTGCGCGGCGTTTCGGCCTGAAGATCGATTTGTTCCTTGAACCCAAACCGGGCATCCCGCCCTCACCGGCGCATCTCGCGGCGGTCATCACCAAAATGAAGGCGGAAAAGGCGCATGTGATCATCGTGGACCCTTATCTGAACCGCCGGACGGCGGAAACCGTGGCTCGGAACACCGGCGCGACGGTGGTGGACGTGGCGCAATTTCCCGGCGGTGTGAAAGGGACGGAGGGCGGCTACATTGCGCTCATGGATTATTTGGTGAATTCCTTGGCCAAGGCGCTCGGTGAGAAGAAGTGAAATGAAACGAGAAAGTGCCCTCACCCTGACCCTCTCCCATCCGATGGGAGAGGGGACAGCAATCGCGCGCGCGTGTTGTTCCGATGGTTGGCCAACAAATCCAGTCGTACGATTTTCTGTGAGACGGAGCACAATTCTCCCTCTCACCGGGGGAGAGGGCCGGAGTGAGGGCGGACGTTACAACTAGATTATTCTATGACTGAGATTTTATCCGTAATGAAATGGCCGCTGGTCGCGTGCCTTTTGCTGCCGGGCATCTTGGTTTACTACGGCCTGCACATCATCCGGCGCGAAGTCATCTTCGTGGACCTCGCGCTGGCGCAGGTGGCTACGCTCGGCACCTGTGTTTGTTTGTTCCTCGGTCATGAGCCGGACGATCCGCACAATTTTTTCTGGTCGCTCGGTTTCACGCTGGCCGGGGCATTGGTGTTTACGTTCACGCGCTCGACCAAGCATGCGAAGGTGCCGCAGGAGGCGCTCATCGGCATCATCTATGTCGTGGCCGCCGCTGCTGGAATCCTGTTGCTGAGCAAAAGCCCGCATGGCAAGGAAGAATTGCAACGCACCCTCGTCGGGGATTTGCTCACGGTGACACCGGTCGAAATTGGCAAGACAGCCGCGCTCTACGCGGCCATCGCGTTGGTGCATGTATTGTTTCGTCGTCAGTTCATTGCGTTGTCCTTTGATCACGAGCGAGCCGAGGGAAGCGGGATGAAAGTTTGGTTCTGGGATTTTCTTTTCTAACCCTCAACGCCAACGGTCTGGAGCTGCACGAAGAGGTTGAAATTCTCAACGCCCGGATAACCGACCGCAATGTCGATTATGCCAATTACCTGTACGAGCGCCTGCAACGCATCGGTTTCCTGTTTCGCGATTGCCAGCGGTTTGTCAATCAGG
>JANOHH010001351.1:0-1383 GCA_031406395.1 Verrucomicrobiota bacterium
TCGGCCAGGAGTTGCTCGTGGACGCCGGGTTGGTGGACGAATTGGTTGCGAGTCTCAACCGTTTGGAAATCGTGCAGTTTAAGGATTCCATCACGGAGCCCGATCTGCCCGCCTATGGGCTGATCGCGCCCGTCCGGCAGATCATCATCAGCGCGCCCGGCCCGGGCACGAACGGCGTCACGAATGTTGTCCTTGCGGCGTTAGCCTTCGGCAGCACGAATGGCGGAAATATTTACGTCCGCCGCGCCGATGAAAATCCCGTCTATGCTGTCGCGGGGACGGATTTTCAAAATCTACCCACCGCCGCGTGGCAATTGCACCCGCGGTCACTGTGGAATTTTGACGCCAGCGACGTGACCCGGATCCTTGTGCAACAAGGCGACCGACGCCGGGAGTTGTTGCATGCCGGCACCAATACCTGGGTCCTGGCGCAAGGATCGTCCGGCGTGCTGGATGGCGTGCGCATGACCGCGATCGAGGAAACCACGCATCGCTTCGGGAAACTGGCCGCCACGGCCTGGGTCGGGCGCGGCGACGAGCTCCGCTCCCGCTTGGGTTTTGGCACGAATAGCATGGTGCTTACGTTCGAATTGAAGACCGGCGCGAAGCATCAGGTTGAGTTCGGCGGGGTGTCGCCGGAGAATTATCCCTACGCCGCCGTAAAGCTGGACGGACAGACTTGGTTCTTCGAAGCCTCCCTCGCGCTCTATCAACTGGCGTTGTACAGCCTGGCCCTCCCGGCCAACTCGCCTTGATATGGCGACGAACGCGCGGCACCGTTTCTGGCGTTTAGGCCGTATTTATTTCCGTCGGTTCCGCATCTCCATCTGGCTCGTCATCTTGCTCATCCTGTGTTCGCTGTTGTATCTCAACCGGGTGGGTCTGCCAGATTTTGTGAAACGACCTTTGGTGAACAAACTCCGTGAGCAGGGCGTGGCCCTCGAGTTTGCCCGGCTGCAATTGCACTGGTCAGAAGGGTTCGTCGCCCACGACGTCAGCTTCGGTTCGATGCAGATGCCGGCCGCGCCGCAATTGCTGGCCACGAAGGTCCAGATCAAACTCCATCTGAAGCCCCTGCTGCGCGGTCAATTGGAGGTGGATTCGCTTGGCCTGTCCGGCGGCCGCCTCCAATGGATTCCCGTCAATTCCAACATGCCGCTCCGCTCCCTCACGATCGACAACATCGAGGCCCGGCTGAGGCTGTTGCCCGGTGATCAATGGCGGCTGGACGATCTGCACGCCCGGTTTGCCGGGGTGGACATTCTCGTGTCCGCCAGTATCACCAATGCGACGGCCGTTCGGGACTGGGAATTCCTCAAGGGCCAGGGCGCCCCCGCGGAAACTCAGTGGCCGGAGCGGCTGCAAAGACTATCGGACACGCTG
>JANOHH010001354.1:0-3029 GCA_031406395.1 Verrucomicrobiota bacterium
CCGTCCCGTGTGTTTTGCTTGGATGCCATTCAACACATTCTTCAACTTGAGCATGTGTTTGACGCGAATTTCCACATCGCTGGCTGGACCTTCCGCGCCGCCCAGCACTTGATGGATCATGATGTTCGCATTCGGCAACGCAAAACGTTTGCCTTTTGCGCCCGCCGCCAGCAGCACCGCGCCCATGCTCGCCGCCTGCCCGATGCAATAGGTGTTCACATCGCAGGTCATGTATTGAATCGTGTCGTAAATCGCCAACCCCGCCGTGACACTGCCGCCGGGCGAGTTGATGTAGAGGTGGACGTCCTTTTTCGGATCAGACATCTGGAGGAACAACAACTGCGCGATGATGATGTTGGCCACATTGTCGTCCACCGGCGTGCCGAGGAAGAGAATGCGGTCCACCAACAGGCGGGAATAAATGTCCCAGCTCCGTTCGCCCCGCCCGGTTTGTTCAACCACGATGGGAACGAGAAAGTTTTGTGCGTTAGATTCTTTGCTCATCTCGCGCGCAACGTAGCGGAGGCATCCGACAGCGTCAAGCCGCGCACGAATTTACTGATTGGACGTGGATCAAGGCGATTGAATCCCGTTTCGATTCCCATTACACGGGCATCGTCGGCAACCTGCTGACGTTTGTGGTGGGCTACACCGCCGCCCGCCGGTTCCGCCCCAGGCCGTGCGGTGTGAGTAACCTGACCTTGTGGACGCGGAACGCCACTGCCGATGAATTGCTAATTCCCAAAACCGACCAACCCACACCGATGCGTTCGTTTCTCCAAAGCCACCCCGCACTCCCGACGTTGTGCCTCGCTCTGCCGGCTGCCGGATGCGCCCATCCCTTAATGAATTTCCCCCTTCCTCTGGCCGAACGACAGCTCACGTTCGGCGCCAAGAATCATTTGCTCGGCGGCAACAATTACAGCTTTTCCGCTGCCGGCCGGTTTCTTTGCTCTGGCACGCGGGAGACGCTCGTCCCCGGCATTGATCGCGGCCGCACAATTGAGAAGGTCGAGATCGCCACTGGCTGTGAAATCCTGGTTTACGCCCCGCCGTTCTCCACAAGTGAACTCGCCGCGCGCGGCCCCGCGCCAAAACCAATTGCAACGGCTCGACTATCGGGATGTAGCCACGGATTGCGATCCCATGCCGGGCGCCGCACCGGTTTTACGCACCATAACGCGCTGTTGCCTCTGTACGAGCACACCGGCGGTTGCATGGAGTTGCATCCCCGCGCGCCCAGCGGAGCTACCCACTGGTTGGCCGTGCTTGTTTCTGTGGCGCCACGCGGTACGGCCAAGTCCGACGAGATTGAGCGCACCGCGGAAGACGCCTAGGTGGATGTGGCAGGCACGAAGCGGGCGTTCATCGGCCGGGTGCGCAACGATGAGGGCGCAACCTGCGAACCGTCGCACTTTGTTGCCGATGAGCCGCTCGACGTGGATACTTCCACCGCCGCTCCGGGCTCCGCGCAGCGTTCCGCCCGCCCCAGGGCGACAGCATCCGTCGACTGACGCACGACTATGCCGCGGGGACGGCCTATGCAAACCCGGCTGGAAGTCACATTGCTTATTTTGCTCATGATGCGCGCGCGACGATACAGGTCTTCCTGATTCCCGAGAACGATTCAGACCGGGGCTAGCGATCCAGAACTGCGCCCGGTGCAAGCCACACGCTTGCCCAACCTCAGCGCCAACAGTCTGCGTTGGTATCCCTCCGGCCAGGCGTTCAGCGTGATCAGCGGGGACGGAATCGCGGTCGTCTGCGCCGGGTTGGGCCAAAACTTTGGCAAGGCCGTGTTCCTAACTCCCACGAACGACGGCCAATCGCGACAGGACGCACTCTGGTCGCCGGACGGTCACGTCCTGGCTTTTTGCAAATCCGTTCCCGCTCAAGCGGCGGATGGGAAACCGATGTGCAACTACGCCGGGGCGGATTCCACGCAAATCTTTGCGCTCGCGGTGCCGGGACTGCACGCGTTCTTCCCATGAAAACGGGAGCGCCGAGCACAGCCTCGCTCCAGTCTGCCGGATCAGGATTATTGGAGTGGTTAAACCCATTCGTTATATGGCGCGCGCATAGGCCGTTGCTGCAACTTGCGATTGGCTTCGTCGTCGCGGACAAACTTCTCGGCACGCGAGTCGAACGTGAGCTTGCGGTCCAACCGCGTAGCGATATCGCTAAGGTGACAGAGCCGGTCCGCCTGCACCGCTTCATCGATCGGGCAAACCGTCCGTGCCCGACTGCGGACACAGTCGAGGAGGTTCTTCTGATGATGTAAGCTGCGCGGCAATTGGAGCTTGAACGACTCCATCGGTTCTTCCAGCAGCGATTCCGTTGATGCGCGCAAGCTGCCGCGTTTGACGGCCACCCAACCGTCCGTGCCCTCGAACGCCGTGCCGTGGTCCGCCCCGAGCCCGTAGCGTTGATTCCATTCGGTGAAATCATTCAGCGCGTTGGTTTCCTGGTAGCCGTTGGGTGCGCCGCGGAAATCCATCGTCACGCCGTCGGCGAATTTGAAATCCACCTTCCACGCCACCGACGTGTCACACGCGCCCGCCTTCGGGAAGATACCTTTGCCTTCGATGGTCATTTTTCCTTGGAACATATTCGAATGCCCCCACAGCGCGATGTCCAACGGATGCACGCCCCAGCCGGCAACGAAGCCCAGCGCGTAATCGGAGTTGAACCACCAAGTCTTGCCGTCGGCGAGACACTTTTCAGCAGTGTAGGGCGTGAACCGTGCCGGGCCGAGCCAGCGGTCATAATTAATGGTGTCGGGCACGGGGACCGGCGTCGTCGAGCCACCCGGTGCGCTGGCGGGCGCCCAGACGTTAATGTGTTTCAACTTTCCGATCCGGCCGTTGCGGACTAACTGGCAGGCCCGCCAGAATTCACGGGACGAACGTTGCTGCGTACCGAACTGGAAGACGCGTTTGTGTTTCTGCACCGCCTGGCGGAGCATTTGGTCTTCCGCGAGCGACAGGCCCATCGGCTTTTCCAGATACATGTCCTTGCCGGCGCGGGCC
>JANOHH010000052.1:0-7129 GCA_031406395.1 Verrucomicrobiota bacterium
TGATGCGCCAGCGAGCCTTGAATGCTGGGTTTGAAAAACGCCGTGCCGGTGGCGAGCACGAGGATGCCGGAAAAAAATCCCCAGTAGTTGCTGATCCAGGACACGTCGCGCAGCAACGCGATCATCAGGTAACCCACCGTCATCAGCGAGAGCGCGAACCCCAACGTGCGCTTATAGCCGAACCGGTCGGCGTAACCGCCGGTGACGATCGGCAGAAGGGATTGAAATACAGCCCACCAAGCGTAGATCGCGCCCTTGTCCGCCCCCGTCAGATGCAACCCACCCGGATTGTCCGCCTGCATGATGTAAATGGGCGCCATCACGCAAAGGTTGTAAAAGGCCAACCGCTCCCACATCGCGCTACTGTTCAGAACCCAGAAGGCTCGGCCAAAGCGAGCGCGAGGCGAGGCGCCCGCCGGTGACGTCGCCTGGTTGGAAGTCGAGGGTTTCATGCGCCAGCGAAAGAAAGGCTTCGAGCACATGGCTGAGGAAGGCGGGCGTCTGCCGATGAATGAGTTGGTGGTGTTGTTCAAAGACCGGCAGGATCCACGCAAGCCTGACTGCCCCGCGACAGTTTCGCAAGCAATCACCCTACCTTAAATGTCCGTATAAGAATCCCTGCGGCTGTCGTTGTTCAGCTCGGTTTGGGCCGGAATTCCGAAGTGGAGACCGCTCATCATCGCTTGTCGTCGCTAATCCTGGAGACTCCAATCAAGAAACCTCCGTACGATTTGCGGTCGGACGTAATCGTCACAAGTTTTTTCATAAGCGCAGATCCGCGCTCATGAGCAATTCGAAATCAGTATTCGGATGAAACCGGAAGTGGTCAGAAGACCCGCAGCAGGGAACTGCTTCGCTCGTAACCGTTGAGGCGCGAGTTTGCTTTCAAAAAAGCGCGGCCGATTTTTCTGTGTTGTGTGCGAAACAAAGTCTCCTAAAATTGAAGCGGGTAATATCCCTTGTTTTCAGTGGTTTGCAGACGGTGTGTGGAGTGTGTGGAATATGAAGTTGACCGAAGTTGATGTAGTGATCATTGGTGCGGGACCGGCGGGTTCGACCGCGGCGGCCCTGCTGCAACGCGAAGGCTTCAAACTGCTCGTCGTGGAGAAGCAAACCTTTCCCCGGTTCGTCATCGGCGAAAGCCTGCTGCCGCATTGCATGGACTTGTTGCAGGAGGCGGGCTTGCTGGAAAACGTCGTCGCCCGGAACTTCATGCAGAAAAACGGGGCGGTCTTTCATCGCGACGGCCAGACCTGCAATTTCGATTTTGCCGCGCAGTTCACCGCCGGCTGGACGCACACCTACCAGGTCCCGCGCGGTGACTTCGACAAGACGTTGGCCGATGGCGTCGCCGCGCGCGGCGTGGAAATTCTTTATGGCCACGGGGTCACGGCGGTGAATTTTGTCGAAGCACAGGCGACGGTGACGATCGAACAACCCGACGGCACGCCGCGCCGCGTAACAGCGCAATTCGTCCTGGATTGCAGCGGTTACGGGCGCGTGCTGCCCCGGTTGCTGGACCTGGAAAAGCCGTCGCACTTTCCCGTGCGCGAAGCTTTGTTCACTCATGTCACGGGTGACCAACGGCCGGCCGGCCGCGAGGAGGGAAAAATCTGGGCCTGCCAGCATCCCGACGGCGCGTGGCTGTGGATCATCCCATTTTCCAACGGCAAAACGAGCGTCGGGGCCGTAGCCGCGCCGGAATTCTTCACGCGTTACCCTGCCGAGCCCGAGGCCCGTCTGCGCGCGATTCTGGTATCCGACCCCAGCGCCGGGCCACGGCTGGCGAACGCGCAATTCACATTTGTCCCGCAAAAAATCTCCGGCTATTCCTGCGCGGTGAAACAACTGTTCGGCCCGCGGTTCGCGCTCGTCGGCAACGCCACGGAATTTCTCGACCCGATTTTCAGTTCCGGCGTGACGCTCGCGCTGGCCTCGGCCAACCGCGCCGCCAAAGTGCTGATCCGCCAGTTGCGCGGCGAAGCGCCGGACTGGCAGACCGAGTACGCCGATTACATGATGCAAGGCATCAATACGTTTCGCGCCTACGTGTCGGCGTGGTACGACGGGACGTTGCACCAGATTTTCTTCGCGGCCGGAGCGAACCCCGGCATCATGCGACAAATCTGCTCGGTGCTGGCGGGCTACGTGTGGGACCGGTCCAATCCTTATGTCACCCAACCGGAGCGCGCCCTGCCGTTGCTCGCCAAAATCGTCAAGCCCCGCCCCGTGAGCCTCGCGCCATGAATTATTTCCAGCGCGATACGCAGACCGCCTACGAAGCGAAATCCGAAGCCCAGCGCATCGCGGTTGCGCCGGTGGTTTTCCAGGCCTGCCGGCTCCTCCGCAAATACGGCTTGCTCGAACAAGTTCAGCGCAGCGGGAGCGTGGGTCGAACGTTGGAGGAAATCGTGGCGGGGGCGTCGGTGCCGCGCTACGGCGTGAAGGTCTTGATGGAAGCCGGCCTCGGCATCGGACTGTTCTGTCTGAACGAGGACCGTTTCACCCTGACCAAGCTGGGCTATTTCATTTTGCGCGACGCCATGACCCACGCGAACATGGATATGGCGCATGACGTTTGTTATCGCGGTCTGTTTCATCTCGAGGAAGCGATTGAGCAGGGCCGGCCGGCCGGGCTGCAAACCTTGGGCGACTGGCCGACTTTCTACGAAGGTCTGGCCACCTTGCCGCCGCACGTCCGGCAAAGCTGGCTGGTCTTTGATCATTATTACTCGGACCAGGCGTTTCCCGCCGCGCTGCCGTTGGTTTTCACGGACGCGCCGAAGCGCCTGCTCGACGTGGGAGGGAATACCGGTAAATGGGCCATCCAATGCGCGAAGCACGATCCGCAGGTGCGCATCACCGTCGCGGATCTGCCCCGCCAACTGGAACTCGCGCGCGCGAACATTCGGGAGCACGGCTTGGAAGACCGGGTGGATTTCTTTGCCCTGGATTTTCTGGAGGAAGCCCAGGCGTTGCCGGCAGGCCACGATGCGATCTGGATGAGCCAGTTTCTCGACTGCTTCTCGGAACAACAGATTGTTTCGATTCTGCGCCGCGCGGTCCGCGTGATGACGGCGGAGACGACGTTGCACATCCTGGAACTATTCTGGGATCGGCAGCCGAATGAAACCGCCGCGTTCTGTCTGCAACAGACCTCGCTTTATTTTACCTGTATCGCCAATGGCAACAGCCAGATGTACCAATCCTCCGATCTGAAGCGGTGTCTGGCCGAAAGTGGCCTGCGCGTCGTGGAAGAACGCGACCAGGTCGGTCAGTATCATACGTGGCTGAAATGCCGAAAGGCGTGACAGACTTTGCTTCGAGCACCGGTTCAACCCAAGGCTACTCGCCAACTTCGGGGAACTTTGCCCGACGGCGGTTCGTCACCACGGCTCCCAGACGGCACGAATTCGGGAAAATTCTCTTGAACCACGAAATACACGAACCACACGAAAAGGGAAACCAAGCGGGCTGGCCAGCGGCCTGATTACCCTGCCAAAAAAACTGAGGCCACCGTCCAATGGGCGTGTTGGAGGAACAACCAGGAGACAGCGGTCGGTTCATTTCGTGTGGTTAGTGTGTTTCGTGGTTAATCCTTCAGCATTTGTTTTTGGCTAAGAACCGGACGACCAAATTCGGGTGATTGCAGCGTTGGTCATTCAGCTCACTGGATCGCCATCCTTTTCGGGTCTTCGTCTTTCAGACTGTATTTCATCAGAAACCGCATCAGCCCCATGCTGTAGGGCGCTTTGGCCGCCGAGCCGGTGAAGATTCGTCCCATGTGTTTGTTGACATGCGGATAGGCCATTTTGATCAGCAAATTGTCGCGCATCATTTCGCCGACGCGAAATGAGGTAAACATCCGGCCGTCGTAAAAGTAATTCACGATCTCGTGCCACGTCTTGAGATGATGGATGACTTCGCCCTCGTAACGTTGGAAAGCGTGCGCGTTGCCGGCGCGGATGGCATCGAACAACGCCGTCGAACTGGAGATGCCGATCAGCAGTCCGCTGGAGAACACCGGATCAATGAAGCCCGCCGTATCCCCCACGAGCACCCAGCCATCACCGACGAGCCGCTCGGAGACGAGTTGATAATTCGTGTATTCCATCACGGGGGTCAGACGTTTTGCCCCCGCCGTGACGACGCGCAAAACGGAATCCTGCTTTAGCAAATTATCGTAACGCTCCTCGGGCGTCGCGCCATGCTTCGGCGGATGCTCGGAGCCAATGACAATGCCCAACGACACCCGGCCCGGCAGCGGAATGCGCCAGCTCCAGCCGTGGTCGAGCCGCGAGGAGTGAACATAGCCGTCCTTGTAAAGTTCCGTGCGGTCGAGGTGGGCGAACAGGGCCGTGTCCTTCCGTCCGCCCTCGCGACTGGGAATGTTCAGCAACTTGGGCAAAACCCGCGCGCGCCCGGTGGCGTCCACGATCAAATCGGGCTGGCCTTCAAGAAAAGCGCTCGTGACTTCGAGCGTTTCGGGTGTCAAACGAACCTTATCCGTGGTCGCCACGCGTTCGACCTTCGCTTCCGTCTCAAAAACTTTGGCGCCGGCGCGTTGGGCGGCGGCGAGGAGCGTCGCCTCGAACTTGATGCGCGGCACGTTGTAGGCGTAGTCCGGCAGCGGCCCGCAAAAATCCTTGAACGTGAACGGATAGTCGCCGAACTCGTTCATGTTGAAGATCGCGCCCGGCTTGTATTTGGCATACGCCCGAACTTCATCCTCAACGCCGAGCCGGCGCAAAATCGGAATGATGGCAGGCACGAGTGATTCGCCCACGAGCAACGGCGCCGCGCGGGGCCGATGCAGCAAAGCCACGCGGACTCCCTCGCGGGCCAGCAAGGTGGCGAGGGTACTCGCCGCCGGGCCGCCGCCCAGAATGGCCACCGTATTGATTTTTCCGTTTGATTGATCGCTCATATTCTTGTCGCCGCCAAAATCCCAGCCGCAGAGATGATGACGTTTGCCGGGGGTGCTTTTCAAGTTCGACTGTGTTCCCTGATTTCGGATGACGATTTCTTGTCGCAAGCCGTGGGTGGATGTGCTAACGGTGGACTTCGATTGATGAGTGCCGCGACCCCAACTCAAGGTTCCAGTGACCAAACCTCCGGGGCTTGTTTCACCCGCGCGGTGACGCGCGTCCTGGCGGAAGAGCCAACGCTCGAAGCCGTGACGCTGGACCGCGCGCGCAACACCATCTCCGTCGCCACACTTGGGCGCACGGATGTGACCAAGCTCACCGAGCGGGTTAGCGCAAAAATCCAGGCGGCCGAGGAATCCAAGGCCGCCGCCTGCCAGTTGCTCCGCGGATCGGGCAATTGTTCCACTTGCGAATCGCCATTGAACGATCAGGAGCGACAGAACATCACTATCAAACACGAACACGGCGCGACGACGATTGCGCGGGTGACGTGTCCCACCGCACCCAAGTTCTGGCGCTGGCGCGATCTGCCGTTCCCCAAGGTCGTGCAGCGCGACGTCGAGTTTCTCGAAGATCATCACCACGAAGACGAGTGGAAGCCGCAACTCGTGCTGGCAATGCTTTGTGGCGCACTAGGTTTATTGGCGGCCTATGTCGCTCCGCCCGCTTGGCGGATCCCGCTGTTTGCGTTGAGTTATCTGGCCGGGGCTTGGTTCCCGGCGGAAGAAGTCTGGGAGCGGCTGCGCCAGCGCGCGATTGACGTGCATTTTCTGATGATCGCCGTCGCCGTCGGCAGCGCAAGCATCGGGGCTTGGGGGGAGGGTGCGACGTTGCTGTTCCTGTTTTCCCTGTCCGGCGCGCTGGAACATTACGCGCTCGGGCGGACGCAAAAGGAAATTCGCTCGCTCTTTCGCGAAGCGCCCAAGGTAGCCACGCTGCTGGATGCGCAGGGCGGCGAAAGTGAAATGCCAGTAGAACAGCTCCGGACCGGCATGCGCCTGCTGGTCAAGCCGGGCTCACAATTTCCCGTGGACGGCGAGGTGCTCAAGGGCGGCACGGCAACCGATGAATCCAATCTGACCGGCGAAGCCACGCCCGTGGAAAAAACCGTGGGCGACACGGTGCTGGCCGGCACGATCAATCTTTGGGGCGCGGTGGAAGTGGGGGTGCTGCGGCCCGCCGCCCAGAGTTCGCTGCAAAAAATCATCCAGCTGATCAAGGAAGCCCAGCAGCAGAAGGCGCCCTCGCAACAGTTCGCCGACAAGTTCGGCACCTATTACACCTACCTCGTGTTGGTGTTGTCGGCGGTGATGTTCTTTGTTTGGTGGCTGGGTTTCCATCTGCCGCCGTTCACTTCCACCGCGGCGGCGCAGAGCGCGTTTTACCGCACCATGACGCTGCTCGTTGTCGCGTCGCCCTGTGCGCTGGTGCTTTCAATTCCGTCGGCGGTGCTGGCCGCCATCGCGTGGGGCGCACGGCATGGCGTGCTCATTCGCGGCGGTGCGGCGGTGGAAAAACTGGCGGATGTCACGATCGTCGCGCTGGACAAGACCGGCACCCTCACGACCGGCGAGTTGCGCGTCGAGAAAGTGGAAAGCTTCCCGTCGGGCCGCGAAACCGAAGTGGCGCAAGCGGCCTACTCGCTCGACCGGCTTTCGACCCATCCCCTGGCGCGGGCCGTCACTCGGCACGGCAAGCAAAAGGGTTTAACGTCCATTGAGTTCGCCCATTTCGAATCCGTAACCGGCCAGGGCGTGCGCGGTCGCTGCGAACGGGGGGAATATTTGCTGGGTCGGCGCGAATGGATTGCGTCGGCGCGGGGCGATCAAGCGGTGGCGCAGGTGTCGCCTACCGCGGCGGGTTTCTCCGAAATCTGGTTGAGCAGCGGCGGGCTGCTGGGCCGCATTATTTTGCGCGACGACATTCGGCCCCAGGCGCAAGGCGTGGTGGACGAATTGAAAGCCAGCGGCCTGCGCACGGTCGTGCTGACCGGGGACCGGCGTGCGACGGCGGAGTATTTGAAAACCGAATTGCACCTTGATGAAGTGCGCGCGGAATTGAAGCCGGAGGAAAAAGTAGCGGCGATCAAGTTGTTGAGCGAGGGCGGTAATCGCGTCGCGATGATTGGTGACGGCGTGAACGATGCGCCGAGCCTGGCGGCGCCCGTCCGTAAGCCTGTTCGACATCCGGAGCGGCGAACC
>JANOHH010000824.1:0-8556 GCA_031406395.1 Verrucomicrobiota bacterium
GCAAGCCGGTGTTCCCGGCGCGGTTTCCGCAATGGCAGGGCGCATTTCAGATCGCGACGTTCGAAGAAGAATTGCAGTTCATTCAAGGACTCAACCGCACCACCGGTCGCAACGTGGGCATCTACCCGGAGATCAAATCGCCGGCGTGGCACCGCGAGCAGGGCAAGGAGCTGTCGCGCTCCGTGTTGGATTTGCTGGAGCGTTACGGGTATCGAACCAAAGCGGACAAGATGTTCCTCCAATGTTTTGATTATCAGGAAGTGAAGCGGCTGCGCACCGAGTTGGGTTACCAGGGGCGGTTGATTCAGTTGCTCGCGGATCCCAAGTCGAGTCAGGCAGGAACCGATTTTGCGTTCCTGACTAGTCGCGCCGGTCTGGAGGAACTCGCAAAGGTTGCCGACGGCATTGGGCCTTCGCTGGGGCAGGTGATTAACGGCAAGCGCGACGGGCGATTCACCTTCACGAACCTCGTAAGGACGGCTCACGAGGTCAAACTCCTGGTGCATCCCTACACCATCCGCACGGATGACCTGCCCCTCGGCGTCACGTCCGGGGAGGAGTTATTCCGCATTTGCCTGATCGACGCCGGGGCGGACGGCGTGTTCACGGATCAACCGGATCGGGGTGTGGCATTTTTGCGGGCGCTCGCGGGGAGCAAGTGACCACGGCGGCAACCATTGTCAGCACTTCGTCCGGAACCCAAAGTTATTTGCCTTGGGTCCGGGCTTGTGTTTTACTGGTCGTGCGCTGGACGCCGTGATGTGCGTTCACCTGCGAGAATAATTATGTTGAACCAAACGGAAGAAAAAGTCGTAGTCGAAAAAACGCGTGAATTGTGTTCCACCATCCTGGCCCAATCCGGCATGGGCGTGATCCGCAAGAACATTGATACGTTCATGGCGGACGAGAAATCGCGTTCGCAATATGAATCTCTGATGGCCCGGGGGCAGGAGTTGCACGACAAACAGCATAAATCGCTGCCGTTGAGTGGCGAAGAAATCGGGGAATTCGAGCGCCAGCGCGAGGCGATGTTGAGCAATCCAGTGGCGCGCGGATTTCTGGATGCTCAAGAGGCATTGCACAACCTGCAAGAGTCAATCCAGACGCAGGTTTCCAAAACGCTGGAACTTGGCCGGTTGCCCGCGCCGGAAGATATGGAGTCCGGCTCGTGCGGCAGCGGCTGCGGCTGCCACCACTGAGGGGCCCGAAAAGTTTTCGCTTTCTTTCCAACTTCTTCGCCACTCCGCGCTTCGGCGTTGGGTGGCGGTTTTTCAGTACGCCAGGCTGAATTTGAACCGGAGGATGTTGTGGCAGCGAATGGTGTCGATCGTCGTGCGATTGCGCCAGCCCTGGCAAGTCATTTCGCCGATCACGTTCTTGCGGCGGGCGGTCACGGCATCGGCGATCTCCTTGCTGAGGTCAAAATCGCCCCGGACGCATTCGTGGTTGGGGCAGCCGAAAGAGAAGACGGATTTGGCGTTAGCGAGGTTTACCGTGTATTTGACCTGGCTACTGCGGTGAATCCCTTCGGAATCAAAAAACTCCAGATTCACGGTCAGTGATTTCAGCTTTTGAAATTTTTCAGCGAGGCTGACCGAGTCCTTGATGCGGATGGATTCCTGCAGGCGGTATTCCGCACGGGCACCGGGTTTTTGATGATGCATATAGTTTTGATTCGGCGATGGGACCGGGGCAGCGTGTGCTTGACGCGCGGGTTTTATGCTCAAGACCGAACCGCCTCCCGCCGCTGCTTGCGAAGGGCCCGGAGATGGCTGTAGCCAACCAGCCTGCGGCGTTGTTCATCCCAAAGGCGGAAGGTGAAAGACTTGAAACTGGCGAACAGCGTGATGGGCTTCACCGTCTGAAACAACGGCTCGGCATCATGACATTTCTGCAAGTGATAATTTGGAATCCGCGAGCTAAGGTGATGGATGTGATGGAAACCAATGTTACCGGAAAACCATTGGAGCAGCTTGGGTAATTTGTAGAACGAACTGCCCTGCAAGGCCGCCGTGGCGTAATCCCAGTTCTCGCCGCGCTCCCAGTAGACCCCTTCAAACTGATGTTGCACGTAAAATAACCACACGCCGGAAGAGCCGGCCACCATCAACACAATCAGCTGGATCAAGAGATACGCCTTCCAGCCGAACGCCCAGAGCAGTCCACCCGCAATCACGAGCAATGCCAGATTCGTCCAATAGACCGAAAGCCGCTCGCGTAGACTAGCCTTGCGATTGGGAATTCGTTGCCAGACCAGAAACAAAAACAGCGGGGCGATGACGAACAAGATAAAGGGGTTTCGCACCAGGCGATAGGAAAAGCGGCGCCAGCGGGACGATTCCAGATATTCCTGCACTGTCATGGTCCAAACATCGCCGGTGCCGCGTCGGTCCAGATCCCCTGAACTCGAATGGTGGATGGAATGTTCCCAGCGCCAGTGGTAGTAAGGCGTGAAGGTCAGGACCCCGGTGATGGCGCCCCAGATGTGGTTGGCGCGTTGCGATTTGAAAAATGAACCATGTCCGCAATCATGGAAGATGATAAACGCCCGCACCATAAACGCGCCCGCCAGCATTGCCAGGGGCACCAGCAGCCAATAGGACACCGCGAGGCTGAGGTACATCAAATACCAGAGCGCCGCATACGGCACGAGCGTGTTTAGGATCTGCCAGATCGCCCGCCCCGTCGAAGGCGTTTGATAACGCACCACGATCTTTTTCCAATCCGCCTCGCCGGTTTGGGTTTCGGCGCTCGCTGAACTTGAATCATTCTTCATAAGCATTTGGCTGTGTCACCTGGCAACTCCGAGACTAGCCGTTTCAGGTTCCAAAAATCAAAGCCATTTGATAGTATTAGACTTGCCGGGCGACAACAATGTTCAATCGCAACTTTTTTTGGTCAAGCGGGTGCGCAATAGCCATTGGGCTGCCCAGGGGTTGACTTATCATCCCCGGGAGGCCGGAGATCAGTTCCTGAGAGATGTCGCCTGGGTTGCTAGTGCGGGATTGGTCTCGCAGCGCCCTAAACTGCCCCGTATCCTTCAGCTCCCATCTTAGAGCAGTTGGTTTTTGCAACGATTGCCGCGCGCCTTTTACGGCCGAGAAACGAGTCTGATCGCACAGGAATTGCCCGGAAAACTTCTGACTCACACGGCGGGCGGATTGTGGAAATGGGAGGCGCATCTCGGTCCGCATGATTGCGCAGCCCATTCCGCTACGGGGGGCGACCAGGCGAATGAAAGTGATGTTCGGTTCGCCGGTTCATGCCTACGTCTATTTCATTTATGGGATGCATCATTGCATGAACGTGGTCACCGAGGGCGAAGGTCACGGCGCGGCGGTGCTGTTGCGCGCCCTCGAACCGGTAAAGAATATTGTGGGGTCTTCGTACGGGCCAGGTTTGCTGTGTCGAGCCATGGCGATCGATAAACACCTTAATGCTCACGACCTATTTTCCGACGATTTCCCCATCCCTTCCCCACCCATGGCTGAAGCGTTTTTGTCGTAGAACAGCCACGCATCGGCGTGGCACACGCGGGAGACAGGGCGAAACGTCATCTGCATTTTTACATCCGTGGCAATCCCTTCATCTCCCGACCCTCAAGCGGATCGCGCAATAGCAAATCGTGCGAAACTATTCTCCGGGTGCGTGGTTGGAAGCATGGTGGTTGGCGTGCGGTCTCAAAACCTGGTCAGCTAGCCAGGGTGACAGCGCACCGCCACAAAACCGAAGCTGTTTGCATCAATATGAAAATCAACCGCATCGTCGGATTCACCCTCATCGAAATCATGATCGTCGTGGGCATCATTGGAATGCTGGCCGCAGTCGCCGTCCCCAGTTTTCAGCGCGCCGTTGCGGACTCCCGCCTCAAAGCCTGCGCCCTCAATCGCAGGAGTATTGACGCCGCAAAAATCCAGTGGTCAATCGACCATCAAGCCCCGCCCGCCGCCTCGCCGACGGATGCTGATCTCTTTGGCGAAGACGCCTACATCGAGCACAAACCCAACTGCCCAGCCTCTGGCACATACGCAATCAATACTGCGCGGGAGAAATGCACCTGCAGTTATCCCAAGCATGGGAATTGAGCGCGGCACTGACAGCAGCTCATTCCTCGGGCGGAAATTCGGAAGGAAACTGGCAAGGTTGCACGCTGCCACGATTCAAACCATGATGCGAACCACTATGAATCAAAGACTGATGATATGGGCGACCCTTGCAGTTTTATCCGGAGTATTTACGGTGAACGCCGCCGAAACCGCAGAGGCGGCCGCCCATGGAATTTTACTCGTCGCCAACAAAGGGGACCAGACGCTCGGTATCATTGATCCGGTCGCTGGCCGGATGATTGCCACCGTGCCCGAAGACGGCGTGACTGGGCACGAAGTCGTTGCTTCACCGGACGGTCAACGCGCGTTCGTGCCCATTTTTGGAAATGCCGGCGTCGGGAAGCCCGGCACAGACGGACGGTTGGTGCGCGTAATCGATCTGGCGAAGCGCCAGATTATCGGCACGGTGGATTTGGGCCGGGGCCTGCGTCCGCATTGCGCGGTTATGGGGCCTAAAAACGGATTGCTTTATGTTACCACCGAACTGGAAAACTCCGTGACGGTGATCGACCCGCGGACGTTGAAAGTCGTGGCAACCATTCCCACCGGTCAGCCCGAGTCGCACATGTTGGCCATCACTCGCGACGGCCGCCGTGGCTTCACATCGAACGTCGGGCCGGGGACGATTTCCGTGCTCGATCTGGAAGGAGAAAAAGTGCTTGCGATCATCCCGGTTTCGAAAACAGCGCAACGCATTGCCCTCTCGGTGGATGATCGTTGGGTGTTCACTTCCGACCAGACCAAGCCGCAACTCGCCGTCATTGATGCGACGACGAACGGGGTCCGCGCCTGGATCGAACTACCCGGCTTCGGTTACGGCACGGCGACTACGCCAGATGGACGCTGGCTGATTGTGGCGGTCAGCAGTGTGAACAAGGTGGCCGCAATTGACCTCACCACGATGAAAGTCGCGCACATAATGGAAGTGCCCCGGGCACCGCAGGAAGTTTTGATCCGGCCCGACGGCGGGGAAGCCTACGTTTCTTGCGACGTGAGCCGGCAGATTGCAGTCATTGATACAAAAAATTGGAAAGTGAAGCAGCTGATCGAGGCCGGCCCGGGCGCCGACGGTCTTGCGTGGGCAGTATCGAAGAGATCTCTCAGAGATTAGCACCATCTCGTCCTTCCCTCCACCCGCTGTGTGAACCGATACCAACGATGCCACTTTGCTCATCGCCCTCGATATTATTCACTCATTCGCCTTTTGACCACCAAACTGCAATTGTGGCCGATAGATTCATTCGCCTCTCTAGCTCCAGTGTGTCGCATCCGATCTCAGGAGCCGACCGGTCTGCTGCAAAGTGGTCATGCTTGCGCAGCAACCGTGCGCGGGGCGACAGGCACTCCGGCTGCTCGAACTGAGCCACGGTAGGATCTCGTGGCGTGCCTGGAGGAATCCCTCCGATCCCTTATCGCCTGTGGATTTCTTGGGTCAAGGAATTGCCTTAGCGCGATAAACACGCTGCTTTTGACCAAGGCTATTCGTGTCCGTGAAACTGAAGATGCCACTGGAAGCAATGTTGGTGGTCAAGGCTGTCCAGCTGGTCAGGTTACTCGATGCCAGAATTACCCGGTTGCTGTTGGCCAAGCCAACCAATTGCACCCGAAAAAAGCCGTTGCTGTCAATCCGCGCTTCGGTGAATCGCAAGGGCGCATCCAGATACAGCAGCGCCGGATGGCTGGCTGCCGAGCCGGCAACATTTGTCACCGTCACGTGATAGCGCCCCTCGTCCGCCGCTTGAAAATTCGTGCGGGTGAGCGAAGGCCCGGTTGCACCGGGAACGGTGAACGAATTGAAGAACCACTGATAATTCGGCCCCGGAGTGGCGGTCGCGACAACGGAAAGGGTCACATTGCTTCCAGCAATGACGGTCTGGCTTTGTGGTTGGCCGATGATGGCTGGAGAAGTTTGCGCAGAATCGTTGAGGGTACAGATATGCATCCGATTCGTATTGAGCAAGGCGCCCACGGGGGTGTCCAGCATGACGATGACGGTCTCAGCCGGCTCGCTGAGTTGGTCTTTGAGGATCACGATCGGGATGGATTTCACCGTTTCCCCGGGAGCGAACGCGAGCGTCCCCGGTGCCAGAACGTAATCGACTCCGCCGCCAGTCGCCGTCCCGCCGGTCGGGGCATAGTGCACCGTCACCGGTGCTGCCTGCGTGGCGCTGAGCGAAACCAGGATCATCGCGGGCGAAACATTCTCGCTGACGGCGGATGCTGGCGCCGCAAAGCCGATGGTCGCGGGAGGCGGATTGTCATTGTCGTTGATGGTGTAGGTGAAGGTATTGTTGGTGCCGAGCGCGGCGCCCCAAGCGTTCTTGAGCTGGAGGATTACCGTCTCCACCGGTTCATCGATGGGATCGTCGATGATCGTCAGCGGGATATTTGTCGCCGTTACACCGGCGGCGAAGGTTAATACTCCCGCCGCAAGATTGTAGTCAATTCCACCGATCGCCGACCCGCCGGCGATCGCATATTCAACCGTTACCGTATTTGTCGCGGCGGCACTGAGCATGACCGGGATGTTCACCGTGCCAACATTTTCGTTGCCGCTGCTGCTGGCATTGCTGAACCGCACCTCCCACGGCGGAACTTCCCCAGGGGTCGGAGGCGGAGGCTCACCCAACGGGGGCGGCTCCTTTCCGTCGAAGACGTATTGGGTTGCACTGGCGATGCCGAGGCCGTAGCTAGAGTTGCGGCTGATCGTCAGCGTCGCGGTTTCGGTGCCTTCCGCGAGAGCATCATCAATCGTCGGTGCCGCCACACTAACGATGCTTTGGCCGGCGGCAATTGTCGCACTACCGGGCAGCGCCTGGTAATCCATGCCATTGTTCGCCGTCCCGCTCATGGTGTAATACACGGTCAACGCATTCGCGGCGGAACCTTGGCGCGAGATGAGAAATTTCATCACGCCCCCATTCCACTCGTTAAAGTATTCCCGGCTGGCCGTGACGTTGACAAGGTTTCGCTCGTTGTCGAGCAGGTTCAGCGTTGCGGTTTTGTCGAGGAAGCTCGTGTAGGCTGGATCCGGATCGATCGTTACCGTGATCGTCTCCAAGTCCTCTGGAATCATGTCGTCGAGCGGCGTGACAATGACCGTGGCCGTGGTATTCCTGCCCATCGAGAGGGTGCCGGCGAGCGCCACGTAATCCACGCCCGGCGTCGCCGTGCCGGTGACCGTGTAGTGAATCGTGATATTGCCGCCGCCGCTGCCGCTCGTGGTGAAATTGAATTGGCCCGGTTCGGCCGGTTCGCCAGCGATGCCGTCGCCCACGCCGACGGTTACCACCGGCCCGTCGTTGTCCGCAAGGCTCGTGGTCGCCAGGCCCGGGTTGCCCACTACGTAACCGGTGCCGCTACGAATTTGGACGACGACGGTCTGGTCCGGTTCCCCGATGTTATCATCGATCGGAACCACGGTGATACTGCCCGCGCTCGATCCCGCGGGCATCACGAGCACCCCCGGCAGAATGGCGTAATCCACGCCATGCAGAGCGCTGCCGGAAAGCGCGTAGTTTACCGTCAGCGGTGCGCTGGCGTCACCCGTGCGCGTTATGACGAACGTGGCTGGATCCTGGCCCGCCTCGCTGGCAGTGGCATCGGTCGCCGAGATGGTGAGCGTTGGCACATCGTCATCGACGATAAACGCGCTCGCGCTTTGGGCCGAGGCAGCGCGCAGATAGTTTGGGCTGGAAGCGAGACTGATGACGACGTCTTCTGCGCCTTCGATCATGGTGTCTTGGATTGGAACGATCAGGAGACTCGTCGAAAGTTGTCCGGCGGCAATCACCAGGTTGCTGCCGATGTCGAGGTAATCGTTCCCGCTTGCCGCGCTGCCGGAAGTGGTGAAGTTGACTGTCAACGAGCTGCCGGTCAGGCCCGTGCGCGAGACGACGAATACAGCCTTGTCACCGCCTTCACTGGCATCTGCGTCAAACGCTTGAATGCTCACCAACGGCAAAGTCGAATCCACGTCTTGGAGGGTGACGGTGGCCGACTCCGAACCAAGGATGGTGTAGTCGGGTGTCGGCAATACTTCGATCGTCACGGTTTCGGGACCTTCAGGACTCCCGTCCGCGAGGGCGCTAAGAATGACATCGCGCGAAGCCTGTCCGGCTGGGATGGTGACCGTGGGTTGAAAAATCAGATTGGGCGACAATTGGTAGTCGATAAAAGAGGAGGCCGTGCCGGTGGGAGCGAGCAGCGCAACGGTGATGGCAGTGGCGGTCGACCCGGTCCGCGCAAGAGTGAAACTAGCGGAGTCGGCTCCCTCAGTGGCTTCCGGATCCGTGGCAGTGATCGTCACCTGGGGTGTCACAGTGGCGGTGAAGTTCGCCCCGACGAAGTTCGGCCCGATCGTGACTGGGTTCGAGAAAGCCGCGGCCAATGAATACCCGTACCGCACCGCACTGAGGGTCACACTCCCTGCGCTCAAGCCCGTGATCGT